>JBDRTC010001036.1:0-4769 GCA_043824335.1 Planctomycetota bacterium
GGTCTCCAGCCTCAGGGTGATTTCCTCCAAGGCCTCGGGAGTCTTGACCATAAGCTGGAGATAGTCCCTGTCGTGCTTCTGCTCGATGGCCTGGAGTGTCTTCTCCGTCTTTTCCCACTCCTCTTGGCCCTTGTCGGCGATCGTGCTCTCCTGGTTGCGATACGCGAGGATGTAGTACCGCATGTCCATGAGTTGCATGTACACCCTCCGGATCTCTTTGACACTCCGCAGTCGGACTTCTTCCCAATTGGACATGATCTCTCGCACCTCCGAACGTGGGGAAACCAGCAGTTCCAGCGGACGCGGCCAAACGGCCGGCCCGCAGCGCGAAACGTGGGAAGTTCTTCAGCACGGCAACTCGACGGTTGGATTATACCAGCTTTCCAGCAAGGTCGCACCTTCCACCGGAGGGGGGAGTCGGTGCCTCTTGGGATCGGTTCTTTCGCCGCCAGCAGGCGAGAGCCGGACCCCGCCCGTCTGGGGGTTGTGCAATCACCCGGGCTTGGGTAGGATGCGGCGTCGTGTCGGCTCCGGATACCACAACTCACCGTGACTCTTGCCGGAGGGAACGCATCATGCAACTCGGCCTGTTTTCGGTCAGCTATGCCGGTTTGTGGGGGCAGCACGCGCTGGACGCCGAGGGGGTGATCGCCAAGGCGGCCGAGCTGGGCTACGACGCCGTGATGCTCATGGGCAAGCGCCCGCACCTCTCGCCGTTGGACGCCGCCGGCCACCAAATCGCTGCCGTCCGGGCGGCGCTTAAGAAGCACAACGTCCGATGCGCCGTGATCGGCGGATACACCGATCTCTCGGGCAGCGGGGCGGCCGAAGTGCCGTACCTGGAAATGCAGATCGCCTACGTCGAATCGCTGGCACGGATCGGGGCCGAGTTGGGGGCTTCGGTCGTGCGGGTGTTCACGGCCTACGAAGTCGAGGGTCAAAGCCCGCAGGCGACCTGGGGCCGCGTGGTCGGCGCCCTCCGCGAGGCCTGCGACCGGGCCGCCAGACACGGCGTCACGCTGGCCGTGCAGAACCACCACGACTTGGCCGTCGGCACCGATGCGATGCTGGAGCTGTTGGGCGACGTCGATCGGCCCAACTGCAAGGCCGCCTTCGACGCCTGGTCGCCCGCCCTGCGCGGCGAAGACCTTTTTGAAGCGGCCCTCCGCATGGCGCCCCACACGGCGATCACCACCAACGCCGACTACATCCGCCTGCCGCGGTTCCGTTACGTTCCCGAGGCGGTCAACTATGAGCCCCGCTCGCCCGACATGGTAAGGGCCGTAAAATTCTCCGAAGGCTTTATCGACTACCGGGCGTTCTTCCAAGGGCTCACCGAGGGCGGGTTCGACGGGATCGCCAACTACGAGATGTGCTCCCCCATCCGCGGCGGCGGAAGCCTCAAGAACCTCGACGCCTACGCGGCCCATTACGTCCGCTGGATGCGCGAGCACGTGCTGAGCGGATGAGCGGCGACACGCCGGGTTACGTCCGGCTGGAGGGACATCTGGGGAGCTGGGCGATTAGACTATTAGGCTGTTAGGGAGCGCGATTTGGAGTTCTACTGCATGGCGTGGGGTTTGCGGTGCGCATCCGAAGGACGCTGCCGCGACCCGGTCGCCCGGCTTTCTGCCGTGGCTGAGTTTCCCGACCGAGCCAGTTGAACACGGTTTCTTGGAGACACGCGGTCCTCGATTTCGGCGGGTTCAGAAAACCCACGCCGAGCGCGTGTCCTACAGCCTAACAGCCTAAACGCCTAACAGCCCGTCTTCCTTGGACTTCCGTTGCGCCGTGCACGGTCCTCTTCACGTCGGGGATTCTTGGGATTCTTCTTCAGCCGTGTTATAACGTGCTCTAGAGTTCGCCTGGGAATGTGGAACGGAAGGGGTTGACCGTCTGTCGAATCGGACGGCCCGGTGCCCGGTCGGGTCGGCAGGAGTGCAAGCCATGAACCGCCAGCCGTTCGAGAAGCCGCCGCGTTGGTGGTCGCCGATGCTCAGTCCGGGCTGGGTCCGGTTCTGGCGACCCGTGCGCATGCGAAAGCAGTTGAAGAAGCAACGGCTCCTGGAGGTCGAAGTCCGCGGGCTGGAGCACGTGCGCGAGGCCGTCGCCGCGGGGCAAGGGGTGCTCATCACGCCCAACCACTCCAGCCACGCCGATTGCTACGCCTTCTACACGGCGGCCGATCGGTTGGGATACCCCTTCTACGTGATGATCGCCTGGCAGAACTTCGTCCGCGACGGGCGACTCAAGCAGCTCGCGCTCCGCCAGCACGGCGGCTTCAGCGTGGATCGCGAGGGGACCGACATGCGGGCCTTCCGGCAGGCGGTCGAGATCCTCCAGTCGCGCCCGAACCCGTTGACCATCTTCCCCGAGGGCGATGTCTACCACGTTAACGACCGGATCACGCCCTTCCGCGAGGGGCCGGCGGCCATGGCCATCATGGCGGCGAGGAAGGGGAGCCGGCCGATCGTTTGCATCCCTTGCGGGATCAAGTATCGCTACGTCGAGGACCCGACGCCCGAGTTGCTCCGGCTGATGGACGATCTGGAACGGGCCATTTTTTGGCGTCCACGCCCCGATCTCGCGCTGGATCATCGGATCTATCATTTCGCAGAAGGGGTGCTCGCCCTAAAGGAGATCGAGTTCCTGGGCCACACAAACTCCGGCCCGGTGCCGAAGCGGGTTTCCGAGCTGGCGGAGTTTATCCTCGGTCAAATCGGGGCCCGGTACGGCCAGGACCCGTCGGGCGTAAGCGTGCCGGAGCGGGTCAAGTCGCTCAGGCGTCACGCCATCGAGCAACTGGAACAATTGCCCGAGGGAGATCCGCGGCGAACGGAATATGAAGACGACCTGGCCGATTTGTTCATGGCCGTTCAGGCGTTCAGCTACCCGGGCGACTACGTGCGCCAACGGCCCAGCGTGGAGCGAATGGCCGAAACGCTCGACAAGTTCGAGGAAGACATTTTGGGCGTGAAGACGGCCACGATCCGAGGCGCCCGGGCGGCCACGGTCACCTTCGGCGACCCCATCCCGGTCGACCCCGCCCGAGGCAAGAAGACGGCCGCCCAAACCCTCACCCGCACCCTCGAAGAGCGCGTGCAGGGGCTGTTGGACTAGGCTTTGTCGGAAAACGCGGGTGGCACCGACGATTCTCCGGAGGGGACTCTGCGATGTGAAAGGCCTTGATCGGAGAATCGTCGGTGCCACCCGCGGTTCGGACGACATGCTCCGATGTCATCGGAAGAGGTTGTCCGAAAACCCCTCACCCCCAGCCCCTCTCCCCGCAAGCGGGGCGAGGGGAGGGTGGTTTTGGATAGGCTCTCAATGCCGGCGACCCGACGGCAGGCGAAGATTTTCTTGGCTTCCGCGTGATATATGCGCCGGGTTCTCGCCACTGTAAGATGCCGGAGGGTTTTGATGGGGTCGTCAACACGCTTGCGGGAAAGGAAACGAGGATGTCCAGACGCGTGATTCCCGACAAAGTCCGCGGGTGGCTCCTGGGCGAGGTGGAGGTCTGGCGGGGGCAGGGCATCCTCTCCGAGGAGCAGTCGACGAGCATCCTCGATCTCTACGAGACGTCCCGGGAGGTGTCTGACCGAAAACGCTCCGTGGCGTCGTTTACGCTCATGGGCCTGGCGGCGCTGATGGTCGGTTTGGCGGCCCTCTTGCTGATCGGATACAACTGGAAGGCGATGCCCGACGCCGTGAAGCTGGTGCTCTTGTTCGGGGCGATCCTCGGCACGCACGCGGGGGCGTTTTACCTTCGGTTCCGGCGCGGGGCGCGGCTGGCGTCGGAGGTGGCGTTCTTCCTCGGATGCCTCTTCTACGGGGTCGGGATCTGGCAGGTCGCCCAGATCTTTCATATTCAGGCCCACTACCCCGGCGGCGTGTGGCTGTGGGGCGTGGGGGTTCTCGCGTTCGCCCTGTGCCTGGAGACGCCGCTGTTGCACGTGCTCTTCGTCGCCCTGATGGCGCTTTGGGCGGGCATGGAGGTGATCGGGTTCGGCGACCTGGGGGCCTGGTTCTTCGGGCGCTGGCACGCGGTGCCCAACGGGGCCTACAGCCTGCCGCTCTTGGCCTTGCCCGGGTTCCTTTGGGCGTACCGAAAGAACTCGCCGGTGACGGTCGGCCTTTACGCACCGTTGGTGGCCTGGTGGGTGATCCTTCAGCCTTTTGCGTGGCACTGGGAGGCGAACGCGGTCTACTTCATCGGCGCGGTGGGCGGTCTGTTTCTCCTCATCGCCCAGCTTCACCGCGAGGGGAGCCCCTTTGCGATCCCCTATCGCTTGTACGGCGTGCTTTTGGCCGCCGGTACGCTCGTGCCCTTGAGCTTCCATGACTTCAACGAGGAGATGCTCCGGTGGATGCACCGAGACGACCTCCTCCTGCGTGGTCTTTTCGCCGGGCCGCTGATCCTCGTTCTTTCGGCGGCGGTGGTGGGGCTGGTCGCGCTAATCAAGCGGGCCTTCGCCGGAGAACGCGCCTCGATCCCCGATCAGATGATCCAGGTCGCGCGGAGGCAATGGCTTCCGGTGGGCGTGGTGCTCCTGATGGCCGTGCTGCCGCTGGTGAACGCCCTTTTCGGCGGGGCCGGCGAGGCTTCGGTGCTGGCGACGCTCCCCGTAACCGTGCTGGCCAACGTGGCGATGATCGTGCTGGCCCTCTGGCTGATGCGGATCGGCCTCCCGGAGGAACGGGGCAACCCCTTTGCGGCGCGCGTGGTCTACTTACAAGTGTGGAGAGTGTTGCGATCCGTCGCACTCTTC
>JBDRTC010001037.1:0-4605 GCA_043824335.1 Planctomycetota bacterium
TCTTGTGGGAACAAGAAAAGCCTCTCGTAACACGTTGCTACGAAAGGCTTTCGGAAGGCTGGGGAACAGGGATTTGAACCCCAACTAACTGATTCAGAGTCAGTCGTGCTACCGTTACACTATTCCCCAGTGCGTAGACAGTTGCGACGGCGCTGCCGAACCGCGAATGTCCACATAAAAGGTATTGGGCAGACGCCGTTACGTCAAGTGGAGAACCGGCAGGTAGTTGACTAGGCCACGCCAGCGGACCTAGAATCAACAACGAATACCGCGCGCAACGGCTTGTTGCCGTGCATGGTGACCGGCTCGGCTGATGGCACGAAGCGGGCTCGGTGGGAATCGTCTGTCCTCCAATCGTGGGGTTTGTCTTACCATGGCCGTGCTACGCGCAATAAAGGGACTGAATCCGGGGCAGCTCTTCCCCCTGGATCGGGATTCGATCGTCATGGGCCGCCACCCAGAGTGCGACATGGTGCTGGAGATCGGCGCCGTCAGCCGTCAGCACGCACGAATCCTCCGGGTGGACGAGGAGTTCTACGTCGAGGACCTCAACAGCCGCAACGGCACCTTTGTGAACAATCAGGCTGTGACGGGCACGCAGAAGCTCGCCGAGGACGACCGGGTGAGGGTCTGCGACATGGAGTTTGTCTTCCACCTCGGGCCGCCCGACCGCGAACTCCCCCCGGCGCAGGATGAGGAAACGATCGAGGGCGCCATGCTGATCGACGACGATCAGGCCCCCTCGAACTCGACGGTCATGTCGAAGGTGAGCGTTTCCTCCGGGACCTCGGCGCTGCGGCTGACGGTGAACGCCGAAGCGAAGCTCAAGGCGCTGTTGGAGATTGGGCAGAACATGGGCAAAGCCGTGGCGCTCGACGCAGTGCTCCCCAAAGTGCTCGACAGCCTCTTCGCCATCTTCCTCCAGGCCGATCGCGGCTTCGTCGTGCTCAAGGAGCCGGTCACGGGACGATTGGTTCCCAAGGCGCTCAAGCACCGCCGGGAGGAGGGCGCCGACAAGATCCGCATCAGCCGGACGATCGTCAACGGCGTGATGGCCAGCCGGGAGGCGATCCTCTCGGCCGACGCGGCGACCGATTCCCGCTTCGACATGGCCCAGAGCATCGTCGACTTCCAGATCCATTCGATGATGTGCGCCCCGCTGGTCAGCAGCGACGGCCAAGTGTTGGGCGTGATCCAAATCGACACCTCGGACCAGCGGCAGCGATTCGGCCAGGACGATCTGGAGGTGCTGGCCAGCGTGGCCTGCCAGGCGGCGATCGCCGTGGAGAACGCGCAATTGCACGAGATCGTGTTACAGGAGGCCACGTTGCGGCGGGAACTGGCCGTGGCGCACAAGGTCCAGCAGGGCTTTCTACCGGCCGCCCCGCCCCAGTTGGAGGGCTACGATTTCTTCGATTCCTACGAGCCGGCCAAGGAGCTGGGTGGAGACTATTTTGATTACATCCAACTCCCGGGCAAAAGGCTGGCGATCGCGCTGGCCGACGTTTCGGGTAAAGGCGTGTCGGCGGCCCTCTTGATGGCCAAGCTCGCCTCGGAGACCCGATACTGCCTTCTAAGCGAGGCAACGCCCGCCGCGGCCGTCAGCCGCTTGAACGAAACCTTCTGCGGAACCCGTTGGGAGGACCGTTTCGTGACGATGATCCTGGCCGTGCTCGACCCGGCCAGCCACGAGGTCTGCCTCGTCAATGCCGGCCACATGGCGCCGCTATTGCGACGCGCCTCGGGCGAGATCGAGCCGGCGGGCGAATCGGTGGGCGGCCTGCCGCTGGGCGTTTCCGAAGGGATCGACTACGAGCAGGTGTCGATTTCGCTGGCCACGG
The DNA here is from genome assembly GCA_043824335.1 of Planctomycetota bacterium. Taxonomy (GTDB): domain Bacteria; phylum Planctomycetota; class Planctomycetia; order Pirellulales; family Thermoguttaceae; genus JBDRTC01. Next base: position 1,842 of record JBDRTC010001037.1, read on the forward strand.
GTGATTCGCTCACCATGTACACTGACGGCATCCCCGACGCGATGAACGTCGCCAACGATCTCTACGGGTACAAGCGGCTGGAGGCCCAGTTGGCCGCCTCGTTCGACGGGGTGAAGAGCTTGGTCAAACGGATCCTGGAAGACGTGCGCCGTTTCGCGGGCAACCAGCCCCAGAGCGACGACATGTGCCTCACCTGCTTCGGCCGCGTGAAGTAGCCCTATTTCAGGTGTTTCCGGCGGATGGCGGCCAGTTGCCTTAGCGCAGACTTGGGGCGGGACCCCCGGTCAAAGAGGCCGCCGTGCGGAAAGTCGTGCGGCTGAGAGTCGCGGAGCTGGTTCCAAAGGATCCCGTGTACATACGGCTTGGCCAGAATCAGCGGCACGTAGCGGGCCACCCAGGCCTGCTGGCGCTCTTCGCTCCAACCGCCCGGCGGCAGCTTCACCGGCTGGCAGGCGAGCGGATCGTCGCCGCCGGCGCTGGGGACGCTTAAGCCGACGAACAGGGGTACCCCAAGAAGGTTCCAGTAGTCCAACTGCCGGCTGAACTCCAACGGGTCGCGAAGGAGCGTGCCCCCCGGTTGATAGCCCACGTTGATCTCCAGCACCACGCCGGAAAGTCCTAGGTTCGCACGCACCAGCGCGTCGGCAATGTGCAGCGGCGGGAAATCCATCTCGCGACGGCTCAGATATTCCGCCCAAGGCTGATCGAACGATACGACGGCGGGCGTGGCGGCGTCGAGCGCCCGGGTCAGCTCGACCGCCCTGGCCGCCAGCTTCACCTTGTCCTCTTCGGAGAGCGAGAGCACGTCGGCCGTGTTGATCCGGCCGGCACACTGCCAGACGTGAATTCGCCCCCGATAGCGGGAGACGGCCGCCTTGACGAACTCCGAGGCGAAAGAGATCACGCTGTCGAGGTCGTCTTCATAGAGGGCGAGCCAATCGGGAAGGCTCCGCCGATCGAGCTGCAAAAGCGGACCGGCGCAGACGGTCAGGTTCGCGGCCCGGCACCACTCGACCTGCTTGTCGCTCGTTTCCCAGGAGTAGTGCCCCTCGTCGGTCTCGATTTCGCGCCAGACCAGGGGGACGTTCGCGGCGTTGAATGTTTGGAGAGCCAGCTTGGCGGTGGTCTCATCCAGCGGCGAGACCCCCAGGTCGGCGCCCAGGAAAGTGCCCAGTCCCTGCAACGTCGACCGGCGGGCCTCGAGCATTTGTTCGGCATAGCTGGCGGCCAGCAGATTGGTGGCGTCCAGCGCCAGCCGAAGGGCCTCCTCGGCCAGATTGACCGACCGCTTCGAGTCGTGCTCGACGACCGCGGCCTGCGCGAAATACCCGAGTGATTCGGCCACCTTGTCGTGGACGCGCTGGGAGACGGTCAAGCCGCTCATCTGCCACTCGGCCAGTTGGCTGCGAATCTGGCCGATCTTCCCCCGAGCCAGCTCCAGGGGCAGGTGGTACGCCTCGGGGCGCTCCAGCAGGGTGGCGGTCGACAGGGTTACCTCCCCGTGGCCCTCCACGCGCCAAGGGACGTGGAGATTCCCGGAGTCGGAAGTGGACCGCTCCAGAACCAGCTCCCCCTGGTTGCGACGCACATGCACCTGCCACGGAATTCGGTCGAAGCCCGACAGGTAGGCTCGCTCGACGGTCTCGTCCCCGATGCGATCGGGCGGAGAGATGAATCGCATCAAACCCATCGGGTCGCGTTCCTCATCGAGCCATGGACCCCTATTCGGGAGTCTACAAGAGTCCCCCACTCGGTTCAAGGCGTTCGCGGTGGTTGGCCAAAGCTCGGCAACCTGCTATATTCTCGGGAGCCTGCCAGCTTTGGAGCAAGGAACCGTTCGATGAGCACACCCGTCGTACTGGAAACGTCCATCCCCGGCTTGCCGGTCCGCCGCGGCAAAGTGCGCGACATCTACGATCTGGGCGATCGGCTCCTGTTGGTCAGCACGGATCGAATCAGCGCGTTCGACTGGGTCCTGCCCAGCGGCATCCCCGACAAGGGCCGCGTGCTGACCCGGATCGCCGCCTTCTGGTTCGACCTCCTGGAAGAGCCCCACCATCTGATCACCACCGAAGTGGACCAGATGCAGTTGCCGCCGGAAGCAGACCGCCAGATGCTCGCCGGGCGGTCGAGCCTCGTCCGCAAGACGGAGGTCGTGCCGATCGAGTGCGTGGTGCGGGGCTATCTGGCCGGTTCCGGGTGGAAAGAGTACGGCGAATCGGGCACGGTCTGCGGCCTTCCTCTACCCGAGGGGCTCAGCGAAAGCTCCCGGCTCGACGAGCCGCTCTTCACGCCGGCCACCAAAGCCCAGACCGGGCACGACGAGAACATCTCCTTCGAGCGGATGACCGAACTGGTCGGAGCCGACCTCTCGGAGGAGCTGTGCCGCCGCAGCATTGATATCTTCAACCGGGGCACGGCTTACGCGCTGGAGCGGGGGATCATCATCGCCGACACCAAGTTTGAATGGGGCCAGATCGACGGCCAGTTGATCCTCATCGACGAGGTGCTCACACCCGACAGCTCCCGTTTCTGGCCCGCCAGCCAGTACCGGGCGGGCCGCAGCCAACCCTCGTTCGACAAGCAGTTCGTCCGCGACTGGCTTTCGGGCACCGACTGGGACAAGAACAGCCCCCCTCCAAGGCTGCCTGACGACGTCGTGGCCAAAACCCGCCAAAAGTACGTCGACGCCTACGAACGGCTGACCGGCGAAGCGTTCGAGGCATAGTCCGGGGTCCGGACGGCGGGCGTAGTACCTCACGAC
>JBDRTC010001038.1:0-3766 GCA_043824335.1 Planctomycetota bacterium
CAGAAGCAGTGCGCGTCGCAACTTTGGGGCACTGCTTGCCTTGCGGCAAGCAGTGGCACACGGTGGTGAGAAAAGCCGGTTAGACCGAAGGTCCCCCCGACCGTGATGCCCGCGGGAACGGTTTTGCCATGCCTTGGGGAAACGGGCATGGGGCCTTTTCGCAACAACTCGCCCCGGTTGTTCGCTTCACTCAACTCTTCTGACCATTCGGCCGCTGCTCCCATCGTGACGTAAGATTGTTACGGTACAACGGGTTACCGCAATCGAGCGTATGGTCCGCAGCTTTGGCACAATGGCTGCAACATTCCGGACTGACTCCGGAATTCCGCCCGTGTCTCATCGGATACCGGAACCGGGGCATCCCCCGGGAAGTAAGCCATTTACCGGTCAGGCGAACGAGTGTCTGAGAAACGTACAACCGTCGGCGTGCTGTATCCGGGCGAGATGGGGAGTCGCCTCGCGGAGATGCTCCGCACCCAGGGGCATCGCGTGATCAGCGTGGTGGCGGGCAGGAGCCGCCGGACGCGGCGTCTGTGTCGCGAGGCTGGGATCGAGACGGTCGATTCCGTACGCGAGCTTGCCCGACTCGCCGAGGTCGTCCTCTCCGTGGTTCCGCCGTCGGCGGCCGTCGCCGTGGCGGAAGAGTATGTTCAGGCGGCCGAGCAGTGCGATCGTCGGGCAATCTTTGTCGACGCCAACGCCGTCTCGCCTCAGACGGCCCAGCGCATCGCGTCGCTGCTCGAAGGGGCCGGCCATCGATTTCTGGACGCGTCGATCCACGGCTTGGCGTCGCGCCTGCCCCACAATGGCACGCTCTATCTCAGCGGCAGCCCGGCCGACGAGGTCGCCCGGCTGTTTCCCGGCACGCTCAAGATCGACGTGCTCGGGGATGAGCCCGGTCGAGCCTCGGCCATGAAGATGCTGGTGGGAGGGCTGAACAAAGGCCTGCTGGCGCTGTTCCTGGAAATGAGCCTGCTGGCGCGCCAGATCGGGGTTCTCGACAAGCTGCTCGGCGTTTACCGCGACTGCTACCCCGGCGTCATGGAAATCGTGGATCGGCTCTTGCCCACCTATCCCAGGCACGCCGGGCGACGCGCCGAGGAGTTGGAAGAGTTGGAAAACACCATGCGATCCTTCGGGCTCGTGCCCCGAGTGGTCTCGGGCGCACGGAGCACGATCGAAGAGATCGGCCGCATGGACTTTGACGAGTGTGCCATGACGGCACGGCCTGGTGAAACGGCGATACCGTGGCTGATCGAAACAATCCATCAACAGATCTACGACCGGTCTTCAGACAAACAGGAAGCACCACGCAATGGCCAACAAACCACAATCTTCCGGAATGCACCCTGGCCCCGGCTTTCGCATCCGAACGGACGCACCGCGTCTTGACGCGGCCCTGATGGGCCAATTCGCCGAGTTTGCCACGCCCGATATTTCGGACCTGCTCAACCGGCTCTACGCGGTCGATCCGTCGATTCGCTGCCTGACCCCCGGGCGGTCGCAGCTCATCGGCCCCGCTTGCACGGTCAAGGTCTTTCCCGGCGACAACCTGATGGTCCACAAGTCGCTGGACGTGGCCCGGCCGGGCGACGTGGTCGTGATCGACGCGGGGAGCAGTCCCATGAACGCGGTGTTGGGCGACATCATCTCGACGAAAGCACGGCACCGCGAGATCGCCGGCTTCGTGGTGGACGGGCTGGTTCGCGACCTGGCGGGAATCGGGGAGTTGGACCTGCCCGTGTTCGCCCGGGGCACCACGCCGGTCGGCCCGTTGCACCGCGGCCCTGGTGAGATCAATTACCCGATCGCTTGCGGTGGCGTGGTGACGAACCCGGGAGACGTCGTCGTCGCCGACCGCGACGGGATCGTCATCGTGCCCAGAAACATCGCCGAGGAGTTGCTCGAACGACTCAACGAGCAGCGGGCCTCGGCCGATGCCTATCTGGCCTCCGTGCAGCAAGGGGTCTTCTCGAGCGAGTGGGTGGATCGACTGCTCAGTGCCGCGGACTGTCCCATCGTCAAGCCCGAGTTCGGCTGGCAGGACGCGGCGCCGCCCGCCGAGTTGCCGTCCGGCGGTTTACGAGTTGACGGTCCACTCGCCCCCGATGCGAACAACTCGATTTGCTGATCGGCGTACCTCGCCACACGCTTTGTCGCGAAATCTCAACCCTAATCCCTACGTAACCGACGCCGATGCCTAAAGCCTTGACTCTCGCCTTCCTCCAAGCTCTCTATTGCGGCGGTCGCGCTGGCCGGTTTATCAATCGCCGGTCGAAGCGCAGCGCAGAAGCACGTCGAATCCGCGAAGAATTCTATGATCGAGTCTGGCATGAAGCGGCCCGAGAGGCGGGCGCTACGATTGAATCACTCGGCAGCGGCATATGGGAAATCCGCCGCGACGGCCTCCAAACGCGGGTCGCCCAGAACTGGACGGCGCTGGACGACGCGGTGACGTTAACCGTCGCCGGCAACAAGCCGCTTACGTATCGTCTGCTTGCCCGGGAGGGGCTTTCGATCCCGCCGTATGCCGAATTCTCGCTCAATGAGATTCGCACGGCCGAGGAGTTCCTCGCAAGCGCCGACGGCGACTGCGTGGTGAAACCGGCCGCCGACACGGGCGGCGGGCTGGGGGTCACGACCGGTGTGCACACGCGGTGGGGGCTTTATCGAGCCGCCGCGGCCGCCGCCGTCCACTCGAAAGACCTTCTCCTCCAGACGCAAATCGAGGGCAAGAGCTACCGTTTGCTCTATCTCGACGGAGTTCTCCTGGACGCCGTGGTCCAATCGCCGGCGAGCGTTCTTGGCGACGGTAAGTTGTCGCTGCGCCGGCTCGTGAACCGCGCAAACGCCGAGCGTCTTCGTAAAGGCGCTGATCTTGGGCAAGGGCTGATCACCAGCGACCTGGAGATGAAACACACTTTGGCCGAGCAGGGATTGAGACTCTCTTCCGTCCCTCGCGCGGGTCGGGTCGTGAGCCTGAAGACCGCAATCAACGACAACGCGGGCGGCGACAACCACTCGGCAGGCCACCAACTCTGTGAGTCGATCGTCACCGACGGCGCCCGGGCCACGCGCGCGGTCAGGGCGCGGCTCGCCGGGATCGACGTTGTCACGACCGACCCCGGCCGTCCTTTGGCCGAAACCGGCGGGGCGATCATCGAGGTCAACACCACGCCGGGCTTCTATTGGCACTATCACAAGTGCGACGGTCCGTTTCCCGTCGCAAAGCACGTTCTGGAGCGAATCTTCGACGACCTCGGCGGCGTTCCCCGTCGGACGGTCGGCGCCAACCGCGCCGCTAAATGCCAACATTCCATCCCGCTGCCGTCGCCTTTGCAGCGCGAACTCGTTCCGGCAGCCGTTATGAAAGCGCCCCGCCCCACAGCACCGGAGGGCAGCCGTTGACCGCGAAACAGGAACACCGGCCTCCCGCTATTCTTCTCGACGGCGGAGTGAATGCACTTTCCGTGGCCCGCAGCCTGGGCAAGCGCGGCATCTCGGTGCATGCGTTGGTCGACGCCTCGCAGCCGGCCCGGCATTCGCGCTATTGCCGCTGGATCCCACCCTCCGTCGCCGGCCAGAGCCGACGGGAATGGGTCGAGTTCCTCCTCGGTCCCCGGGCCGAATACCTGCGGGGGTCCGTCCTGCTGGCCTGCAGCGACGACGGCATCCTATGGATCGCCCGGCACCGGGAAGCGCTTGCATCGCGGTACCTGCTCGACGAGTCGAATCCCGAAGCGCAATTGGCGATGCTCAACAAGCT
>JBDRTC010001039.1:0-6224 GCA_043824335.1 Planctomycetota bacterium
CTGCACGAAATGCGTCTTCCTGCTCGGGCCCGAGGCGTCGCTGATCGAGCAGGCGGGCGTGACCGACATGGAGCAATCGCTCCAGCGGATCCAGTGGCAAGGCGACGACAACGTCTACCGCGGCTTCACCCGTTTCTGGACCACGGGCCATCTCGACCCGGACATCGCGTCGGCCCCCAAGACGTTCGCCGAGTGGCAGGCGCATTGGACGCCGACCGGCGAGAGGTCGCCCCGGGTGAAGATCACCGACCAAGAACAACTGCCCGGTCCGGACCGCGCGGCCCACACGCTCACGCCGGCCGACTACGCCCCAATCGCCGAGCCGGCCGACGCGGCGCCCGCCGACACGCCCCCCGCCAACACGCCAGAGCCGCCCGCCGAAAAGGTCGGCAAAACACGCCCCGCCGGTTTCCAGGCTGGCCCCTCGCAGTCGGGCTGAAACCGGATTATTCACGACGGCGGTGGCACCTGCTGGCACTTGAACTTGTTACTGGACTTCTGCAAAAGTCCAGTTGTTAGTTGGGTGGCACTGGCTGCTTGTCAGCCAGTGAGCACGCGTGCGTCTCGCTTCGCTCGACACACCCTACGAGAACGGATTTTCCACGGCTTCGCAGAGCCGGGTGAAACTGCGATCATTGAACTACCTGGTTGGGCTTGCGCGGCCTTGCATGCCGGGCGAGACGGCCTGAACGAGCGGGCGTCCCCATTTCTTCCGTAAACACAGCCGGGCAAACGACTGGAGGCTCGAGGTGCGCCAGCCGCGGACTTCAAAACCCTTCATGTAGAGTCCCACGCGGCGCAACCGGCGGTCGAGCTCGCGCTTGACCGGTCCGAGCGAAGCCTTGATCTGGGCGCGTGCCTTCCGGTACTCGCGGAATCGCTTTAGCGGGCGTTGCAGCTCGGCCAACGCCCCGCGAACCGCTTCGACGACGCGGCCCGCCCGACCCAGGTAAACCGAGCACTGGCGTCCTGCCTCCCGATAAGCAAGCCGGAAGTACGGCCCCAGCTTCCGACCCCGATACCGTCGCCAAATGGCCACGACCGACCCCTGCCGGGCGAACACTTCAGGCCGGGCAGCGATCAGGCCCAGGGCCCGGTGCGAGTTTTGATCAACCGATTCGCGATTCTCCATTCTCTTCGTTCCTCTTGGGAGTTCTCTTTCAACTTGTTCCCAAGCTCCGCTTGGGAACATTCCCTGCCCCTGCTGTGGCGTGGTCTCCCGACCACACCGCTGGTGCTGGGGTGTCTTTTCCCGGTGCCAAACGGTTGTGCCGGACTCGAGCCCTTGACATTCCCATGAGCGTATCTCTTCGAGGTTTCTCTAGCCCAGGCATCCACATCTGGGGACGGAAAGCTCTCCTCCCTTCCGTCCCATCCTCCCATCGTCCCCGCCCGGCGCGAAAAGTCAAAGCCAACTTTTGGCCACCTGGTCGAAACCCCCATTTGTTGGACACTGGCCCAATTTTCCAGAAGCGCGCTGCCCGCCGCCGGAGGGCTTGACCCGCTCAGGATGGGAGCTTTAGAATCTCAATAGGCGTCCTTCAGGGCCGCGTGAGGTGCTATTGCTGGCTTGTCCGGCAGTGTCCCCGGCACGCGGGACGACGTGGAGTTGGAGGCTTTCGGGAACAGCCTCGTCGGATTCACCAACCAAGTCCTCCGGGCACGTTGACAACTCACGGCACAACTGAGCCATGCACTGCCGGGCAAGCCAGCAGTGGCGCCCGGCGTTGAGTGGACGCGAGACCATGTCCGAAAACCCTTATGAATCGCCGCGCACGGAAACGAAATGGCCCAGGCCGTGGCGTTTCATTCCCGCCGCCGAGCTCGCCAGGATCATCCTGGAGAGCCTTCAAGAGAACCAACGACGGGAGCACGAATACCGAGTCGTTGATGGGCGAGCATTTCGCCACTTGAGCGGCCGGTTTTACCGACGCACTCAGCGCGAGCTGGAAGCGTTGGGTTTCACCCTGATCGGCGACCTCGAAGACGTCACCTTGAATGCAACGTCGGTGAGCCCCAGAACCTTCATCCGCACGATGGTGGACCGAAGCGGAACCACGGTCGCCGCGTTCTATCACGTCAAGCCCCGGATTCTTGGCCGAATCTACATGCTTCTGGCGGGCATCCCGTCGAAATGCGTCGAATTTGAGTCCCATACTCCCAGCGGCCGCACGTATTGCACGACAGCCACGCCCAATTCGACGTGGCTGCCCGTTCCGGATGCAATCAAGAGAGAGCCGGCCTCGACGAGTTTCGGGGCGGCCGATCTGTATGATCGGCATCTGCAATCGCTGGCGACGCATCGGGAGAGCGAGCCGCTGATGAGAATCCGCAACGTCGAGGATCTCATCCGAGTGCAGAATCTCCAGAATCGGCAGGTGTACGACCATCTGGAGGAGATCGGCTGGGCGACAACGGACTATCTGAGGAACCAGGGAGTCCCCGCAGCCATGGTCGACGAGGTCTATCGTGAGATTCAGCTACGGCTCGCGGTGGATCGCATGAACGATGAACTCGCGGCGACCGGAAGCGGCGAGGAGAACGAGGCCGCCGAATCGTCCGACCCCGACCGGTCGGCGATCCCGCCTGGGAGGAATCCATTTCGTTGACGGTCGTGCCGGGGCTGACGAGAAAGCCAGGCCGCGGTCATTCACCCGCCGGCTCGGATTTGATGATCGAGTCGTCGAAGCGGACGGCGACGCGGGAGCCGGGGGGGACGACGAGGAAGTCGGCGTCGTCCCAGGGGCCGTCGACGAGACGGCGGATCAGGTCGACGTCGCCTTCGAGCTTCTCGAACTTCCAGTCCCGCTCCTCGGCCTGCTGGCGCGCCATGCGCTCGAAACGGCCGTCGGGCTCCAGGCCCATCTCGATGTAGGTGAACTGGCCGTAGTTCCGCGTCATGTTGCCCAACTGCTCGTAGAGGAACTTGGCGTTGTCTTCCCCGTACTTGGCCGCCAACTCCTCGTAGGTTTGCCCCATGCCACTTCGCGCTTGGATCGACTGCCCGGCGAGTTGCTCCAGGTTCTGGCCCCGTTCCAGCCATCCGCTGGTCTTGTAGTAAACGCCCGGGTGGCTCTGGAAATAGTCGAGGTACCGCTCCTTGCTCCCCATGAAGAGCGTGATGCAGTCGTGCGCCCGGGGAACGACCAGGGGAACGCTTCGGGCGGTGAGCCCCACCAAGCCGTTGCTGCAGAGTCCGTAGCCGAAGAGCACGGCGTCGTAGGCGGCCTCGTCGACGCGATCGAGCGTTTCCCGAAGGTGGCTCGTCATCCGCTCCTGGCCCATGTCGTGGAGCCCCTTGGGCAGAAACTCGATGTCCACTCGGTTCGGCGAGCGGGCCACCGCCCAACAGAACTCGCGGTACAGAATCTCACAAGCGATCAGTTTCAGACGCAATTTCAGTCCCTCGAGTTGTAGACTCCCGCCGAAAGCGCCGTCTCGAACAGGGCGATCACGTTTTTCGGCGGGACGCCGGCTTGGATGTTGTGGACCGCGCCGAGGACGTAGCCGCCGCCGGGGGCGAGGATGCGAATGTTCTCTTCCACTTCCCGGGCGACCTCTTCCGGGCTGCCGAAGGCGAGCGTGCTCTGCGAGTCGCAGGCGCCGCCCCAGAAGACGATCCGGTCGCCGAACTCGCGCTTCAGCTTGACCGGGTCCATGCCCTTGGCGCTGGTTTGCACGGGGTTGAGGATGTCGACGCCCATCTCGACCAACGTAGGCACAAAATCAAAAATCGCCCCGTCGTTGTGCATGAAGACCTTCCAGCCGGTGTTTTGGTGGATCCAGTCGAGCCCTCGCTTGTAGTAGGGCATGACCAGCTCGCGGAACATTGGGACCGAGAGGAACGGGCCGTACTCGGTGCCGAGGTCGTCGTTGAACTGGACGATCTGGACGCGATCGCCCACGGCGTCGTAAAGCCGCTTGAGGTTCTCCAGCCACGCCTCGACGAGCTTCTCGTAGAGCGCCCGAACGTAGTCGGGCTCGGTGGCCAGGGTCATCATCCAGCCGGTGAAGTCGCCCGTGCCCAGCCCGAAGAACAGCTCGTACGGCGGCCCCATGGCAACGACCACCGCCCGATCGCCGTTCTGCCGGTAGGCTTCCGCACCCGCGTTGAGGTGGTCGCACTCCTCGGTCGAGAGGAGCGGCAGCTCGAGCGTTTCGGGATCGGCGTGGGCGGCGCCGGGGTACGTGTCCAAACGATCGAAATAAAAGCCGCCCTTGGGCATTCGGGCAAACGGTGTTCCATGGGCGTCGAGCAGAACCAGGTCGCCGTTGGGCTCGGTCACCGGGTTGAACCCACCGGGTACTTCGACGGGCGTGCCGTCCATCAACTGCCAGGGCTTCCAGCCCTCGTTGCGGATCCCGAAAATGACGGCCGGCCGGTTGAGGTTCACCACGTCGGCCCCGAACCGTTTTAGGAGCGGCTCTTCGACCTCGGCCAGAATTTGGTAGAGGTCGAACACCCGGGTGGTCGTGTCGAGGCCGAGGTGCTGCTTCAACTGGTGGTAGGCCGCGGCGGCGATCCCCGATTGCCGCGTGCCGCCCAGGTCGATGGGCACGCGGTCTGCCTCGTGGTGATTCAGGGCGGCCAGCACCCGCTCGCGTGAATTCATTTTGAAAGCCTTTCCTTGACGGCCCGAATGAACTCCGGCGTGGTGCCGCAGCAGCCGCCGAGGAAGCTGGCCCCGGCCTCGACCAGGGCGGGAACGTACGAGGCAAACTGTTCGGGGGTCTGCGACCAGACGGTCTCGCCGTCGACCACTTCGGGCAGCCCGGCGTTGGCCTTGATCCAGATCGGCCGGTCGGTGGCGGTCTTCAGGCGCCGGCAGATCTCGATGAACCCGTCGATCCCGTGCCCGCAGTTGGCCCCCACGCAATCGGCCCCCGCCTCGGAAAGCTTTTCGGCCGCCTGCTCGGGCGTGGCGCCGAACGAGGTGCGGTCGAGGTTCTTGCCGGAGTCGAACGTCATGCAGGCGACCACGGGAAGGCCGGTTTCCCGGGCGGCGGCCAGGGCCAGCTCGGCCTCGGCCAGGTCGGACATCGTCTCCACGACGATCGCGTCCGCCCCGCCTTCGGCCAGGGCTTGGGCCTGCTCGGAGAAGGCCGCCTGAAGCTCCTCGGGGGCGGTTTCCCCCATCATGAGCACCACGCCGCTGGGCCCGATCGAGGCGAACACCTTCGCCCGGCCCGCGGCGGCCTTGCGGGAAATCTCCGCCCCGGCGCGGTTGATCTCGGCGACCTTCTCGGCCAGCCCCTGCCGCCCGAGGCCGAAGCGCGTGGCCTGGAACGTGTTGGTGATAATCACCCGGCTCCCGGCCTCGACATACGCCCGGGCGACCTCCTCGACCTGCTCCGGATGCGAGAGGTTCCAGCCGTCGGGGCATCCGCCGACCTCGAGTCCCCCTGCCTGCAACTGCGTGCCCCAGGCCCCGTCGGTCAACACCGGCCCGGCGGCAACCAGTTCTTCGATCCATTCGTGCATGACAGCTTTCCCGCGTGAGGTGGAGGAAGGTCGTCCATTGTAGGGGGTTACGGGCAACCAGAAAAGGCCCTGTCATGCCGGGAACACGCGGGCAAGGCTACCAAATAGGATGGGTCTTCCCTGGTTCCCAAGCGGAGCTTTGGAACCAGTGGAAAGTGGAAGTGGAGCTTGGGGATAAGTGGAAAGGGGAGAGGAGCGAGTCGGAAACCTTGCTCCGGGCGCGCGTCTCCGAGTCGCTCAGAAGCGGACCATCCAGAGTTTTCTGGCGGAGCCGAGTTCCTTCCCCGGCCCGGGCGAGCAGTAGAAGATGACGTCCTCTTTAGGGGCGACCCAGACCGGCACGTCAGTGGGCCCGCTCACCTCCGCGTCGACGAGCACGACCCCGAAGCCGAACGGCACGGTTTCTGTCCTGCGAACCGCCATGGAAAGACCTTTGGGCGAACCGGAATAGTAGCGCAGGCCGTCTTCGGAAAGGAAGGCCCACGCGCCGAAGTTCCCAAAGTCGATTTCCCGGGGAACCTCGAAATCCGTGTTCGCAGTGCCCCGTCCGGCCATCAAAAACGTCTGCTCTTTGGACGCCAAGTCCACCACGTTGAAGACCAGGCGCAGGGGGCCGCAGAATCGCGGGTGTCCGACTCGCTGCTTTGCCGGGTCCAGCCCCGGCACCGGCCATGGGATCGGGTCGCCGAACTCACTTGACGCCGAGGCGCGGCTGGCATGGAAGAAGTGCTCTTTCACGTAC
>JBDRTC010001040.1:0-3204 GCA_043824335.1 Planctomycetota bacterium
ACGTTCTTCATGACCATCTGTTTCGCCGCCGTGATGGACGGGAGCGTGTTTGGCGACCAGTGCTCCCCAATCTCCGACACCACGGTCCTCAGCTCCATGTGCTGCGGCTGCGACCTGATGGACCACGTCCGCACGCAACTCCCCCAGGCCTCCGTGGCGGCCCTGCTCGCCGCCCTCTGCTGGACCCTCGTCGCCGCGGTGACTCCTTACCTGCCCTGGGTCCCGTTCGCCTGGGTGTGGAATAACTGACGTTATGCGTGAACTGCCGCGTCAAACGTTGGGTCCTCAGGGCACGGAATTCGCCGCAATTCAGCAGAGCACACCGACAGTCGAATCCATCCTCCCCGAATTGGAATCGAACCGGCGACCCGCCAGTCAACAGGCAGGCAGATTCAGACGTCAGGGCGACGACTACTGAAACGCGGCCGGTTCCTCTTCCATATGATGCGGCGGCTTGACGATGAACGTTATGGCCGCCGCGACGGCCAGCAGCGCCGCCGAGCAGTAGTAGGCGAAGTTGAAGCTCTCGGTTGCATCGTAAACCTTGCCAGCCAACAGCGCCAGCATGAAGCCGCCAAAGCCCCATGCCGTAAAGACCAGCCCGTAGTTCATCCCGAAATTCTTCAGGCCGTAGTAGTCCTTCGTCACCGACGGGAACAGCGACAGATTCGCGCCGTAGTTCGCTCCGATCAGAGCCGAGAGCACCGCCAGCACCGCCGTGTTGGCCAGCAGCGAGCCCTCCGTCGTCTGCGAGAGCAGGAGTATCAGGACGCCGGCGGAGTCGCCGACGCATAGCCGAAACCGATGCCCGCTCCGGCCATCACGCCGAAGCCCAGGACGTAGCCCAGCGACGTCGTGGTGAAGCTGGCCAGGATCATGCCCAAGCCCACGAGGATGCCGCCGATCGTGGCAACGAGGCGCGGACCGAGCTTGTCCTGCATCTGCCCGGCGGGCACCATCACCAGGCAAAACACCAGGCAGGCAACGGCATAGGGCCAGGACTTGTCCGCTTGGGACCAGCCCCAATCGTCGGGCACGCCCTTACTGATGACGCTCCACGTATACAGGACGCCCAGCGCCAAGTTGATGCCCAAGCCGGCAAAGGTGACGCGCCAGCCGTGGTTTGCCGACGGCTGGACGGTATCCAAACTGCTTTCGCTCATGCTGATTCTTTGCTCTTGGTGCTCGGTTAATGATAGCGATTCCAATCCCCATCCAGCCAATGAACCTACGCGACAGGCCCCCTCTTGTCAGAATTCTGCCCTGTTTTCCATCCATTTTGCCGGGGTCATGGGGCGATCGGGAGGCCAGGGAGCCGATACTGCCCTAGGTGGGCTCCGATGTAAACGGGCCTAGCACGACCCTTAGCATGTCCAAGCCAGAAACGAACTCGATCTTGTGGATGTGCCCTTTCAGGACCGACAAGAGGGCAGTCTGCCGCTCTCGGTCGTTCCCATTCATGATGCCACATGTCTGCTCGTCGCTGATGGTCCACCCGTGCTGTTCCCATTTCCACTTCGAGCATCCGCGCAGGCACTGGTCCGTCAGCCGGAGAACCCCCGGCGTGTTCGGGTGTTCGCTGTGCAGCCGCTCCAGTTCCGCGTCGAGATGTTCCAGTTCTTCATCCGGCGTCACGATTCCCCCTTTCATGATTTGGGGCCCAGGGGCAAAGATTCTCTCAGGCTACTGCACCATCCGTGTGGCGTCCAGGGCCCCGCTGCCGTCACGACCGCAAAGCCCATTCGCCAGCAACTCGGCTCGACCGTGTCTGGTGCATCCGGCGGCTTCAGGTTACTCAGGGCATCATACACGGCCGTTTGGACGGCCGAGAGGTCGTCTTGTGGAGAGAAGTAGCAGCCCGGCAAAGAAATGGGAACGTCTGAGCCCCCGGCGGCAGCCGGAAGCCCAGGAAGGTAATCCTGCGCCCGCAGAACCACGGAGAGGGCTGACGTGCTCGACTCAGCAAGACGGGGAATCTGATTCACGCCGCCTTTTCCTGTTCAGCCGTCCCGACGACAACAACCTTGAGCATCTGACCAGTCTCGTTGTAGAACCGGACGACGTTCTCGGCCATCGTCCATGGTGTCGCCTCGTCGAAAGCCAATGCTACTGGTTGATTGGGATTGGCGGTTTGCGGCGGGCGATCCTTCCCATCCCCTTAGGTCGGGTCTGAACTCGGAGTAGGTCACATACGTACGGTAGAGGGTCTGCCGTGGACGTTCCGGCCGAAGGTGAAGATCGGGCGCTGGAGCAGTAAGCGACTTCCACCCTGAAGTTGCCACACATGCCTGGTAAGCCAAAAAAGGGGGTGACAGAAAAACTGCCACCCCAACAAGTGCCGTGTACCGGGATTTCCAGAATCGCGAAATCTCGGCTAGTCCGGGGTCTCCGTTGTCGGCGTGAGTGTGAAATTGACGGCTCTCATGCCGCCCAGGATCTTGACGTGTCCGGGATTAGCCGGCCAGAAGCCGTCGACGTGCCCGGGTATGACGGTGTATTCGCCGCGGGGCAGCTCGATTCTGTAGTGTCCGTTGGCGTCCGTCGTGGTCGTGTGGCTGCCGACACGGATCTCAACGCCTGGCAGCGGCGGGCGATCCGGGGTTTTTGCGACCACCCGGCCGCGCACGCCGGTCGGCGGCTCCTCCCTCAAGGTCACGTACCCCCACACGGCCTCGTGCTCCGTGTTGTTGGAGATGGAGAGCGTGTAGGGAACGCCCTGCCGTGCGTCGACGGTGAACTCCCCGGGGCTGCTCTCATTGTTGCCGCTCGGGCCGTTGGACGCGGCGAGGGCAACCGAGGGCAGTTCCTCGGTGCTCAGCGAACAGACGGAGACCCTGATCCTTCCGTCGCCCTTTGCGACGTATTCATGTTGCCTGGTCGCTTCGCTTCCTGTCTTCACGGTGTAGCCAAAGTTCTCCACGCCTCCGTCGAGTTCTCGGTACACGTTGTAGTAGAGGCCGTATCTTGCGCTGGACGACTTGTTGAGATGGTCCTGGCCTCCGTCGTCACCGCCGCCACCGCCACCCCCACCGCCGCTGCCGCCCCATCTGCCTAATTTGAGGCAGGGCTGGTAGTAGACGCCGTTTTTCACCAGACTGCAATTCGACTGCTGGGCCGAACCGGTGGACGTGGTGTCGTATCCGGCCGATCCCGGACGCGGCCACGTGGCGTCCTCGAAGACGTCGTCGGGGTGCGACTGCTCGA
>JBDRTC010001041.1:0-10522 GCA_043824335.1 Planctomycetota bacterium
GGAAAATTGGGACAGTCCCCGAGTCATGCTTCGGCCGCCGCCGACGCCTGTCGAAGCACGGCGGTGCGCGGTATCATGAGGCGAGCCCGGATTATTCACAAGCTGCCTCTGTAGAACAGGACCATTCACCGGGTTGCCGGATGTCGCGACGTTCCCGACCGAAAAAGACGATCCCCGCCAAGAAATCGAGCGAGGGGAGTCCGCGCGAGGCAGGGGAGCGGCTCCAGAAGGTGCTGGCCGCGGCCGGTGTCGGGAGCCGGCGGCACTGTGAAGAGCTGATCCTGGCCGGGCGCGTGGAAGTCGACGGGAGCGTGGTCACCGAACTGGGCACCCGGGTCGACCCCGGCCGCGAGCAGCTTCGCGTCGACGGCGTCAAACTGACCCAGCCCAGACGCGTCTATTATGCCCTGAACAAGCCCTCGGGCGTGGTTTGCACGAACCGGGACCCTTCGGGACGCCCCCGGGCGACCGACCTGATTCCGGGCAGGCCGGAGCGGCTTTTCACCGTGGGCCGGCTCGATCTGAACAGCGAGGGATTGATCCTCCTGACCAACGATGGCGAGTTGGCCAACCGGCTGACGCACCCGCGCTACGGAGTGCAGAAGACTTATCGGGTGCTGGTCGCCGGGCACCCAACGTCCGAGGTCGTGTCTCGGCTGCGAAAAGGCGTGCAATTGGCCGAGGGGTTGGCCAAGATTGCCGTCGTGCGGGTCAAAAGGCGGCACAAACAAAGCACGATCATGGAGGTTGTGCTCGAAGAAGGCCGCAACCGCGAGATCCGCCGGCTTCTGGCCCGGGTCGGGCACAAGGTGCTCCAGTTGGTCCGGATCGCGATCGGCCCCTTGCGACTGGGTAACCTGGCCTCGGGTGAATATCGCCGGCTCAGCCGGGAAGAGGTTTCCGCGCTCAGGCGGGCGGCTAAGGTCGCCGTTGGCCGTTGACCCGGCAAGGGGGCAGCAGTGCAACTGCTGCCCCAACGGTCGATTCGTTACAGGATTTCATCAACAGGACACGGATTTCAACCACCGCGGATTCGATGACGGACTCACAACACGCCGTTTCTTACCCCGATCGAGCCTGGTCGGGCGC
This sequence comes from Planctomycetota bacterium, assembly GCA_043824335.1. Taxonomy (GTDB): domain Bacteria; phylum Planctomycetota; class Planctomycetia; order Pirellulales; family Thermoguttaceae; genus JBDRTC01. The sequence continues at coordinate 1,090 of JBDRTC010001041.1, forward strand.
CGTCGTGATCGACGAGAACGTCCGGGCGGCCCGGGACACGCATCGCGTCCGCTTCCGGTGCCCCGAGATGGCTTCGCGGATCTTGCCCGGGCAGTTCGTGATGCTCCGCCTGGCCGGCGGCGACGACCCGCTCTTGGGACGCCCCTTTGCGCTTTACGACACGGTGCTCGACGCGGAGTCGCGCCCTCAAGGGCTGGACGTGGTTTACCTGGCCGTCGGTAAGATGACCTGGCGTCTGTCGACTTTGGGGCCCGGCGAACGACTGGAGGTTTGGGGACCGCTGGGGAACGGCTTTCCGCCCACGCAAACCGAGCATCTGATCATGGTTGCCGGCGGGATCGGGCAGACGCCATTCTTGGCGCTGGCCCGGGAAGCCCTGGGGCTGAGGACTTACGGAGAGCCGGCCCGTCCGGGGGCCGGGGCGAAGAAGGTGACGCTTTGCTACGGAGTCCGAAGCCAAGACTACCTGGCCGGCGTGGAGGATTTCGAGCGGGCCGGGGTCGACGTGCGCCTGAGCACCGAAGACGGCTCCCAGGGCCACGAAGGGTTGGTGACCGATCTGGTGGAGCCGGTGGTTGAGGAGTCGCCACGTGGGGCCCGGATCGTCTGCTGCGGTCCCGAGGCGATGCTCGAGGCCACCGCGAGAATCGCCCGCCGGTTGGGCGTGCCGTGTCACGTGTCGCTGGAGACCCCCATGGCCTGTGGGCTCGGCATCTGCTTCAGTTGCGTGGCCAAGGTCCGCGACGGATCGGGTGGCTGGGACTACCGGCGTACGTGCGTCGAGGGCCCGGTCTTCAACGCCGAGGACATCCAGTTCTGAAGGGGGCGGCTGCGCTCAGCCCTGTTTGATGGCCTTGATCTTGGCCGAGAGGCGTGACTTGACGCGGGCGGCGGCGTTTCGGTGGATGATGTTCTTGGCCCCGGCGCGATCGAGGTGCTTCGCGGCCAGGCGGAACTCGGCTTCCGCCTGGTCGGCGTCGCCGGCCGTGATCGCTTCCCGCACCTTCCGGCATCGGTTGCGGACCACCCGACTGATCGACTGGTTTCGGGCGCGGCGAACGACGTTTTGGCGGAGACGCTTCTGAGCACTCTTCGTGTTGGGCATGGTCTTACGGGGCTTTCCCTTCTGGGGGACCTTGGTCGTGATGGAACAGGGGGCCGGATTGGCGTGGTCGCTGGCGGAGGGCTCCACCTGTCCTGCTGCTAACTGGACTTCTGCATAAGTCCAGTGCTAATCCACTTTCTCTTCGTCGGTGTTGCCTTCCTCTTCGCCATCGCCGCCCTGATTATCGCGCAATTTGGCGATCTTGTCCAGGAGGGTGGAGACGTCTCGATAGGAGAAATCGAGCCCGGCCAGGGTCGTGAGGTGCTTTTCGCCCACGTCGAAGTTCTTCATCGCGGCGGCCAGCCTGCCGGCCAGGTAGAGGGCCAGCTTCTTGTTCTGGGAGTCGCGGTCGGGGATCTCCTGGATGGCCTCTTCGTAGTGGCTCATCGCCAAGCGAAACTGTTTGATTTGCTGGAAGCACTGGCCCAACGCCAGCATGCAGAGCCCCCGGCGCCGGGGATCGTTTCGGGCCTGCTGGTATTCAGCGATCGCCTCGTTGTACCGGCCGTTCATCTGATAGCGGAGGCCCAAGTCGTACCGGAACGTGAGATTGGTCGGATAGCGCTTAACGCGGTTCTGATGGACCTCCAACTCCTTGGCGACCAACTCCCGCCGGAGTTCCTCGCAGCGCTGCTTGGCCTCGTCGTCGCCGCTCCGCTTGGCCTCCCGGTCGGCCCGCTCGGCCCGCTGGCGCAGGTGGCGAAGCTGGGCGTCTTCCCAGCGCTCACGGACCTCTTCATCTCCGTCGGAGGCCTCGAACGCCCGGGCGTACACCTCGATGGCCCGGTCATACTGCTCGTGGCTGATGTAAAGCTCGGCCAGCTCGTGGTACTTGGAGATATCGTCCGGATGCCTGGCGATTTCCTTTTCGAGCCGTTTTTCGGGGCTAAGATGGTCGGCGTCCGGCTGCGTCTGTGTCTGTTGCTTTTGCTGTTGGCCGCGGAGGGACTCGCTCGTGCGGTTGGGGTCTTCGTATCCACCTTTGGCGATGGTCTTCTCGACAGCCAGGCTGGCGATCGACCGGGCGGCCTCTTCGTCGCCCGGCTTGGCCTGCTCCACCCGATGCCAACAGGCGATGGCCTGATCGAATTGGCCCAGTTCCCGAAGCGCGACGGCGCAGAGCCGGTTCACGTGGGGGTCTTTGGGGTTGGCCTCTTGCGCGGTCTTGAGATAGGCCAGTTGGCAGTCGTGGTTGCCCATCCGGTTGCTGGCGTCGGCCATGATTGAAAGCGTGGCGACGTCCCACGGGTTGAGCTTCAGGGCGTCCAGGCCGGCCGTGATCACGCCGGGCCAGTCCTGCTGCGAGGTGGCTTTCTTGGCCCCGCTTCGGGCGCCCCTTCCCTGGATGAAGGCCAGGTTGCTGCCTTTCCTGTTGTTGTTATACTTTTTCTTCAGGTTGCTGAGGAAGCTCTGCAAATAGATGAAATTGGAAGGGTCGCCGGCAACGCATTGGGTGAACAGCTCCGTGGCGTAATCGTGATTCTCCTGCTGCATCTGCACGTTGGCGTGCTCGAAACATTGCTGGAGCCGCTTTCGTTTCGCCGGAGAGGGCCCGTCACTCGGCGGCGTTTTCTCGGGAGGGTCTTTGGCTGCCATGTTGAACTCGATCAAGCATTGGTGCGTGGAGCGCAGAAAGACGACCGATAGCCCCTTACCCCACCGTCTCGCTCTAACCAACCGGTAACCCTATTCTATCAGGTTGATTTTCGAACACAACGCCTTTCCCATGCGGCATCGCGGCACAAATCCCGGCACAGTGTACCTGGTGGGCGCCGGCCCCGGCGACCCGGGCCTCATCACCCTGCGGGGGGTCGAGTGTCTCCGGCAGGCGGACTTGGTGCTGTACGACTACCTCGTCGACCCGGCCGTTCTGGACCATGCCCCCCCCACGGCGGAGGTGGTCTGCCTGGGGAGCCATCCCAGGCAACGGATGGCCCCGCAGGAGGAGATCAATCAGCGCATGATCGAAGCCGCCCGGCAGGGGAAAACGGTGGTTCGGCTCAAAGGGGGCGATCCACACGTCTTTGGCCGCGCGGCCGAGGAGACCGAGGCACTCCGCGCTGCCGGCGTGGCTTTCCAGGCGGTCCCCGGAGTCACCGCCGCGCTGGCCGCTGCCGGTTACGTGGGCATACCCATCACCCATGCCGACCATGCCTCCGCCTTGGCATTGGTCACCGGCCAGGAGAGAGAGGGCAAGGCCGGCGCCCCCCTCGATTACGGGATGCTGGCCGATTTTCCGGGCACGTTGATTCTCTACATGGGGGTCACCAACGCCCGACTGTGGAGCGAGGCGCTCCTCGCCCGAGGGAAGTCGCCCAAGACGCCCGTGGCGATCGTCCGACGGTGTTCCTGGAGCGATCAGGAGACGCACTACACCACGCTGGGCGACGCGGCCCGCGTGATTGCCGAGAGGGGGCTGCGTCCGCCCGCGGTGATCGTGGTGGGCGAGGTCGTCTCGCTCGCCTCGGAAGCCTCCTGGTTCACCACACGGCCGCTGTTCGGCATCCGCGTGATGATTACGAGGCCGCGGCGGCAGGCCGGGGTTCTCTGGGATCGGCTCAGCGAATTGGGAGCCCAAGTGGACGTCCAGCCGGCGATTCGGATTTCCGGCCCTGACGATTGGGGGCCGGTCGACGCCGCGCTCGGGCAACTTGACCGTTACGACTGGCTGGTCTTTTCCAGCGTCAACGGGGTCAACTACCTGTTGGACCGCCTTTTGGAGGGCAAAGGCGATTTACGGCGATTGGGGGGGCTCAAGCTGGCCGCGATCGGATCGGCCACGGCCGAGGAGCTGGCGCGCTACCGGCTTCGGGCCGACGTTGTGCCCGAGCAGTATCGGGCGGAGTCCCTGGCAGCGGCGTTGGTCGCCGAGGCGCCCGGGCGGAACTTCCTGCTTGCCAGAGCCAGTCGTGGGCGCGACCTCCTGGCCCGCGAAATCAAGGCGGCAGGGGGCTCTGTCGACCAGGTCGTCGTCTATTCCAGCGAGGACGTCGACGAGGCCGATCCCGACGTGGCCGCGGCCTTGTCGGCCGGCCGAATCGACTGGATCACCGTGACCAGCTCGGCGATTGCAGACTCGCTCGTTCGCCTCTTTGGCGACGACCTTGGCCGCGCGAAGTTGGCCAGCATCAGCCCGATCACCTCTGAGACGCTGCGCAAAGCGGGCCACGAGCCGGCAGTCGAGGCCGCGGAGTACACGATGGAGGGGCTGGTCGACGTGATGGTGGGGTTCAGGGAGGACAAGGCGTCGAAGTAAGCAGCGGCCGAAGAGCAGCTTGGGGACGGTTCCTCTCAGTTGGTGCGACAGTTGTACTGTCGCACCTTGGCCGGGGACCGGGATGGGCTGAGGTTATTCTCCGGCCGATCCCGAGCAGCAGAGCGCGTTGGCTGGCGAGGAGATGTGACCGCCCGGCGGCCTCAGCCTTGTTCCCTCAGGGTCGTGAAACTCAAATAGCCGAGAATCACCGCGGAAATGAGGAAGCTGACGTCCATCGCGACGGACTCGCGCCCGAAAGGAAACGAGGTTGCCAGGTCGAGACCAAAAAGGACGAGCAGCAAGACCGAGACGGCCGTCCCGAGGATGCATAAAGCTTTGGGCATTGAAGCTGTCCCTAACGCCACGGTAGGATGAGTTCTCGTATCCATACTAACTTCCCGGAAAGTCAAAGTATAGTCTCCCCGCTGGGCATTCTCCACTTCCAATACGGCAATTTGCGGCCAAAGGCGATTGTAGGGATGGACGGGGGGTGAGTAAACGGGACCGCCAACTCGAACACACGCCAGGAGCCTTCAGATGGAGAGCGTTTCGGGTCCTCCCCGGGGAGCGTCTGCCGATTGGGATGCGTTTCGCCGCCAGATGCCGGTGACGGAAAAATGGGCCTATTTCGACCACGCGGCCGTGGCGCCTCTGCCCGATCCGGCCCGGGCGGCCGTGGCCCGATGGGCTCAAGACGCCACGGAAAACGGCGACGTCTCCTGTCCGACGTGGACTCGGCAACTGGAGCGGCTGCGGGCACTTTCGGCCCAATTGATCGGCGCCGAGCTGGACGAAATCGCGCTGGTGCGCAACACAACCGAGGGGATCAACCTGGTGGCCGAGGGGTTTCCCTGGCAGCCGGGCGACAACTGCGTTACCCTGGCCGACGAGTTCCCCTCGAACCAATACCCTTGGATGAACCTGGCCGACCGGGGCGTGGAGACGCGCCGCGTCCCCGCCGACGAGGGCAGAGTCGACCTCGACCGCCTCGCCGCGGCCTGCGACGCGCGAACGCGGATCGTCACCGTGAGCTGGGTCAGCTACTCCAGCGGCTGGCGAAACGACGTGGATCGCCTGGCCGAGATCGCCCATCGCCACGGGGCGCTCCTGTTCCTCGATGCCATTCAAGCGCTGGGGGTCTTTCCCTTGGACGTGCGTCAGACGCCGGTCGATTTCCTCGCGGCCGACGGGCACAAGTGGCTTCTGGGCCCGGAAGGAGCCGGCATTTTCTTCACCCGAGGGGAGCACCTCGATCTGTTGCGCCCGATCGGGGTCGGCTGGAACAGCGTGGTCCACGAGCACGACTTTACGCGCATCGAGCTGGTTCTGAAGGATTCGGCCCGGCGGTATGAAGGGGGATCGTACAACACGGCGGGCATGATCGGCCTGTGTGCCAGCATGGAGGTCTTGGCCCAATTTGGACCGGAGGCGATGGCCGACCGGATTGTGGAGATCACCGATCTGGCTTGCCGGCGACTTACCGACTTTGGCGCGGTGGTCGTGAGCGACCGTGCCGAAGAGCGCAAGAGCGGCATCGTGGTGTTCGAGCTACCCGGGCGCGACCCGCAGGCGGTTCGCCAGCGCTGCCTCGAACAGGGGGTTGTGCTGAGTTGCCGGGCGGGGCGCCTGCGGATCAGTCCGCACGCCTACAACAGCGCCGGCGACATCGACCGGCTCCTCGAGGCGCTCGATTAGTACCTCGTGTCACTCGGGTTTTGGGGTGGCTGGCGGCTGAGCGGAGCGAAGCCCCAGGGCGTGACAGACTGGGGCACCGCTTCGCTTTGCCCCAGCCACCCGACCGCCAAGATCGAGTGACAGGGTGTAGTGGCCGCCCGGGGAGTTCTTTCTTCCCGGAAGCTTCGATGTTATAAAGCTCGTTTCTCGCTCCCTTCGACTGAAGCCAGGATATCCTTTTGAGGAAGCACGCCATGAGCGAGCCAAGTCCGCGAATTGCCGTGTACCCGGGCTCTTTTGACCCGATCACCCTGGGGCATCTCAACGTGATCGAGCGAATCAGCCGCCTGTTCGATCGATTGATCGTCGGAGTGGGAGTGAACGTCGAGAAGCGAGGGATGTTCGAGGTCGAGCAGCGGATTGACTTGGTCCGCGCGGCGACGTCACACGTGGAGAACATCCAGGTGCAGGCGTTTTCCGGGCTGGCGGTTGGATTCGCCAAGGCGTGCGGCGCCCTGGTGATGGTTCGGGGGGTGCGGCCGATCACCGACATTCCGGCGGAGCTGACCATGATGATGGCCAACCGCCGGTTGGCGCCCGAGGTGGAGACGCTGTTCATGGTCGCCGACGGTGAGCTGGCCCACGTCTCCAGTTCGCTGATCAAGCAGATTGCCCCGTTGGCCACCGACGACGAGCTGAGCCGCTTTTTGCCCGGCGAGGTGGTTGCGGCCGTGCGGGCGAAAGTGAGCGACGATGCCTGAAGGGGCGGTTCAGTTGTTCTGCGCCCCGTTGGCGTCCGGCTCCTTGTTCAGATGCCGGCGGAGGTGTCGGGCGCGTTCGATGTTCCGGTCGGCCGTCTCGAGTTCCACGCCGCTGAGCTTTTGGAGGTGGGCCGGCTGGGTTTGGATGAACAGCTCGTTGACGGCGCGGATTTCCAGGTCTTCGATCAATCCCAGGTTCACGCCCATTCGGACGCTGCTCAAGAGGTGCATCGTCTCTTCGGAGCTGATCGTCTGGGCGTTGCGGAGGATGCCGTAGGCGCGGCTCACCCGGTCGTGGAGGTTCTCGTGGCCCTCGGTGATGAGGAACTCGCGGGCCTTCCGCTCCCAATCGATGATTCGCGGCACGACGTCGCGCACCTGGCCGATCAACTGGTCTTCCGAGCGGCCCAGGGTGACCTGGTTGCTGATCTGGTAAAAATCCCCCATCGCCTGGGAGCCCTCGCCGTACAGGCCGCGGACCGCCAGGCTGATCTTCTGCATGGCGCGGAAGGCTTTTTCGATTTGCCGGGTGATGACCAGCGCGGGCAAGTGGAGCATTACGCTGACCCGCATTCCGGTGCCCACGTTGGTCGGACAAGCGGTCAGGTAGCCGAGCTTTTCGTGGTAGGCGTAGGTGACCTTTTGTTCGATGAGGTCGTCGATTTCGGCGACCCGGTCCCAGGCGACTTGAAGATCGAACCCGCTCTGCATCACTTGAATGCGAAGATGGTCTTCTTCGTTGATCATCAGGCTGAATTTTTCCCGGTGGTCGATGGCCACCGCGCGGACCCCTTCGCTCTCGGCGTGCTCGCGGCTGATGAGTTGGCGCTCGACCAGGAACTGGCGGTCCACGCCGTCGAGTTCCTCCACGTCGACGTAGAGGAGCTGACTGGCCTCCTGGATTCCGAAAACACAATCCCTCAACGAAGCTTCGATCTGAGCCCGGTCCTGGTCGGACGCCCGGTTGATGAAGGGATAATCGGCCAGGTTCCGAGCCAGGCGGATGCGGCTGGAGATGACGATGTCGGACTCGGGGCCGGCGCCCCGGAGCCATTCGCCGTTGTGCCGGGTTAGGTCGTCCAGTTTCACTGCATTCCCCAGGCTATTGGTTCGTCTTGCTGCTTCCAAGCACGCGCCGGCGGCCGGCTACGCCTCTTCTTCCTTCTCGATGCGCTGAATCCGGTCGCGCAGTTGGGAAGCCCGCTCGTACTGCTCGGCGGCCACCGCCTCCTTCATCTCCCGACGAAGCCGGATCAGTTGGGTCCGCCTTTCGCTTCCCCCGGGACACCGTTTGGGAGTCTTGCCCGCGTGCTCGCTTTCGCCGTGGATGTTGAAGATCAGCGGGTTCAATTGCTTCTCGAAGCAGACGTAATCGTTCGGGCATCCCAGCCGCCCCTGGCTGCGGAATTCGTAGAAGGTGATCCCGCACACAGGGCAGGCCTGCTGGTCGAGCTTCTCCAACTCTTCGGCCGTCTGGCCCACGGCCATCTGCTGGGCAATCTGTTGGGCCAGCGCCGCCGCCATGCCCCCCGTGCTGCTCGGCTCCTCGCCCGACTGGGTCAGGTACTCACGCGCATGCTCTTCGCAAAGGTGGAGCTCCTCGGGCTTACCACCGGTCAGCTCGGTGATGTGAAACGTGGCGGGCTTGTCACATCGTTGACATCGCATTTGAGAAAAACCGGCGAGTAAAGAAAGCCAGAGGACGGTGGAAGTTCCGTAATAGAGAAGAGATAGGCATACGCCTACCACCATCAAGATTCTATCACCGGCCCCGGGAGTGTCAACCCGAGCCACCGGCCACTGGGGGAGGGGAACCTGGTAACAGTAGTTCCAAGATTCCCGGACACCATCACCTACTTCGGCAGCTTTGCCACATGTCATTCACTCCGGCTCACCTTTGAGGGCTTGGTTGCCCTGACTGAGTTGGCCTGCTAAGCTGGGGGCCGGGTTGCGGGCGATTGCCACCCCCCCGTTCGCGTTTTCTCACCCGCTTTGTCTCGCAACGTCTCCTACCCGGCTTGAGGCCGGTTTGTCCATCGATGTCCCCATCAGGAATGCGATACTACCCCGATTTTGAGAGATTCCGCCAGCTGGCCGAGGGGGTCGACATGGTCCCCGTGTACCGGCGCCTGGTCAGCGACTCGCTCACTCCGGTCTCCGCGTTTCACAAGATCGACGCCGGGCGCTGCGCCTGTCTGGCGGAAAGCGTGATCGGCGGCGAAAAGGTGGGCCGGTACAGCTTCCTGGCCACCCAGCCGTTTCTGGAAATCGAGGCCTACGGCAATCGGGTGACGATCAACTCCGAGACCGGGGTCTCGGCCTCGGGGGCGCCGATCCTCCAGACGCGGCAATTCGAGTCGTCTGACCCGCTGGGCGAGCTCCAACGCCGGGTGAAGGGGGTCCGCGCGGCCACGCTTCCGGAGCTGCCCCCTTTTTCCAGCGGAGCGATCGGATACGCCGGCTACGACGTGGTCCGCTACGTCGAGAACCTCCCCAACGCCCCGGAGGACGACCGGCATCTCCCCGACCTGGCGTTCGCCTTCTACGACCAGATGGTGGTCTTCGACCACGTGAGCAAGACCATCGTGGTGGTGGTGATGGCGCGAGTAGCGGGTTCAGGGTTCAGGGTTCAGGGTT
>JBDRTC010001042.1:0-3979 GCA_043824335.1 Planctomycetota bacterium
AGCGGCGAGACGACCAGCGTGAGCCCGTCGCCAATGACCGCCGGCAACTGGTAGCAGAGACTTTTGCCGCCGCCGGTGGGCATCACGCAGAGGCAGTCTTCGCCGGCTAAAACGGCCGAGATCACTTCCTTCTGCCCGGGCCGAAACGACGCAAGCCGAAACCGGGGCAGGTGCGACTCCAGATTCGGCCAAAGCGCGCTGGACGCCATGCCGGCAAGCCTTTCGCGATCACGAGAGCATTTGTACAGCGTTTCCGTCGACGCATTATACCCCCGGCCACCGATCCTTCCAAGCAAAGCCGCGGAGGCGATCTCCTAAACCCTTGGCGAGGAAGATGTTGTGTCAAATGGGGCTGCACTTGTTGTCAATGAAGGAAGACCTCGCTTCGCTTCTGTTTTCGTTCATCTTGGTCTAACTCGCCTTCTTCCCTAGCGCGGCAGAGCCGCAACCAAAGGAAGAGGGTTCAGGGTTCGGGGTTCAGGGTTCAGCACTTGGATTCAACGTTTGTCCCGAGATTCTGAACCCTGAACCCTGAACCCTAAGACCATTGCAAGCAATGTGTTATGCCCGGCTGACCAGAAATCTTTGTGAAAAACTTAACGATGTTTGAGGTTAGTAGTACAGGCCGTTAAAGTCCCCCTCGTTTCTCTATCAGGACCGCTCTCTGCGGGGGAAATCCCATCAGCCTGTTGCCCAGGACCTGGAATGGGTATACTGAACGCTCCGTCCCGATGGCAGAGCGGTTCCGACTCGTTCGCTTGGAGAACCATCCGGCTCGATTCCGAGTCGCTAAACGCGGAAAGGGATTTGTGAAACCGACTGGAAACACGATCGAAGGCCGCGAGTTGCGCAGTGCGCACACCTTTCACATTCCGGTGCTGGGCACCGGTTTCACCATCGACACGCCCTTGCGCGTGGCGCGCTACGGCATCGGCTCGGTGATCTCGCTGGCGGATGACGTGCTCATCGAGCAGATGCGCAAGCACCACTGCGAGAAGTCGGGCGAGCCGTACGAGGCAATCACGGACCGCGAGGAGGACGCCCGGGCACGCCGCATCACGGCCTACCTGAATCTCTTGGCTCGCTTGATCCGGCGGCAGGTCGAGGCGCTTCGGGCTTCGCCCTTCGAGGCGGGTAGCGAAATCACGCGCTACTTCGAGTTGTTGCCTGAGACGGCCTTGAAGGAGGCCTATTGGGAAATGCTGGCCAGCCGCGACCCCGGCGAGAAGACCCGGATGCAGGACGAGCTTCGCCGTTTGGCCGTGCCGGGCGACGTCGACGTGAACATCATGGCGAAGCTCGACCGCGACGTCTACCGCAACGGCAAGAAGCTCCCCGAAGAGTTCCGCACCGCTTTTGCGGCACTGCGCGGCTTTGCCAGGAGTTCCTTGCGGTCGTCGGTCGTTTTCTCGGCGGGCATGAATCCTCCGCTTTACACCTACGCGGCCCGGTTCGGCGACTTCTTCCCGGATGCCGACGGCGCCCTCCCGAAGCGGATCGTGCTGAAGGTGAGCGACTACCGCTCGGCGGTCATTCAGGGCAAGTTCCTCGCCAAGCGGGGGCTTTGGATCTCCGAGTACCGCATCGAGAGCGGCCTGAACTGCGGCGGCCACGCCTTCGCCACCAAGGGCCTCCTGCTGGGGCCCATTCTGGAGGAGTTTAAGGAGCGGAAGGCAGAGCTGAGCGGCCAACTCCATGCCCTTTACGCCAGGGCGCTGGCCGCCGCCGGGCGCGGCAGAGTCGACGAGCCCCATCCGGTGCGGATCACCGTGCAGGGCGGCATCGGCACGGCCGAGGAGGATGCCTTCCTGCTGGACCATTACGAGGTCGACGCCACCGGCTGGGCCACGCCCTTTTTGCTGGTGCCCGAGGCAACCAACGTCGACGACGAAACTCTCGCGAAGCTCGCGGCGGCCACGGAGCGCGACGTCTACTTAAGCGACAGCTCTCCGTTCGGGATCCCCTTCTGGAACCTCCGCAACTCGGCCAGCGAGGATGACCGGCGCGGGCGGATCGAGGAGGGAAAGCCGGGTGCCCTCTGCACGAAGGGCTACCTGAGGCTCAACACGGAGTTCGGCGAGATCCCCATTTGCGCTGCTTCGCAAACCTACCAGGAGCGCCGGCTGGAGCAGATCCCGGAGGAAGCGCTCTCGCCAAAGCAGCTAGCCGTCGTCTGGGAGCAGGTCCTTGTCAAGTCGTGTATCTGCCGCGACTTGGCGGGCGGGGCGACGCTCAAGCACGGCATCGAGCCGGGTGCCACGCCCGCCGTTTGCCCCGGGCCCAACATCGTGGGCTTCTCGAAGATTTCTTCGCTGGAGGAGATGGTCGGCCATATCTACGGGCGGATCTCGTTGTTGACCAATCCGGCGCGGCCGCACATGTTCATCGGGGAAATTAAGCTCTACGTCGACCACGCCCGCAAAGAGCTGGAGCGGTTTTCCCTGGGACTTCTCTCCAGCACCCCGGCATACTTCCGGGAGTTCAAGGAGAACCTGCTCGCGGGGATCGAATACTACCGGGGCCTGGCCGAACAGCTCGCCGGTGACGCGCGAAACCGGTTCCTGGAGGAACTCGACGCACTGTGCGAGGCGATCGAGCCGCATCTGGCCTGCGACAGTGGGGCGAATGTCTCCCTGGATGCGCTTCTTCGGTCGGCCGAATCTTTGTAGGGAGTGGCCGAAAAACAACTTCCTTATTCTCCGGCCACCCCTGAGTTGGAGTTTCCGTTGAGCGACGGGAACATAAGGAGCCGAAACGATGTGGACTCGCGTGGGATTGATCGTGTCGACCCTCCTTGTATCCCAAACGGCTCTTGCCCAGACGGCGGAAAAGGAAAAACCGGCGACCTGTCACCTCCTCAGCCGGATCGACGTGAAGGACTTCGGCGCGGAGACCGTGAGGATCGGCGACCTCAACGGCGACGGCGGGCCCGACCTGCTTTTCGTCCAGTGCGTGTACGGCACCCGAGAAATCACGTGTCTGACGGCCACCACCCTTTTCGGCGAGATCCTTTGGCAAAGCGGAAAGCCCTCGCCCGAAAACGGCCGGATCTATTGCGACCTCCCGGTCCAGGTGTACGACTGGGACCGCGACGGCCGGAACGAGGTCCTCTACGTGCGCCAGGCCCGGTACGCCGAGCCTCCGTACCGAGGCGGCGTGCGGGAGCGGGCCAGCCGTTACGAGGGCGAAGCTACGTTGGTGATCCTCGCAGGCGAAACGGGCACGGAGAAAGGCACGCTCAGCCTGCCCGCCCCGGCCGACGACTGCTTTGTCTTTGCCGATCTGACGGGCCGCGGCCGGCGGGAAGACCTTGTCGTCAAGGACCGCTACTGGAACATGTGGGGCGTGGCGCACGAGGGCGAGGTGCTTTGGCAGTGGACGGGCTCCACGGGGCATTTTCCGGCCATCGCCGACGTCGACGAGGACGGCAAGGACGAGGTCTTCGTCGGTTTCGCCCTGATCGACGACCACGGCAAGGTTCTCTTTGAAAAGGACTCCCAAGGGTCCCATCAAGACGCCTGCTACATCGTGCGCCCTGCCGACGGAAAGTATCGCCTCTTGTTCGGAAACGGGGGCATCCACTGCCTGGCCGCCGACGGCACCTCGCTCTGGCACCATCCGCTCGCCGAGGCGCAGCACGTCGTGGCCGGCCGGTTCCGCACCGACTCCGAGATGCAGTTCGCCGTGGTCGACCGCACTCCGGTCCCCACCCACCGCCGGGATCAGAACGCCTGGGCCATCCTCTATCTCTACGACCTTGACGGCAAGGAGATCTGGCGGCGGCAACAGGAGCAGGGGGCGTGGTGCATTGCCACGGTGCGGATCAACTGGTTCGGGCACGACGCGCCCCACGGCGTGTTCGTCTACGGCCAGGGGGGCGGCCGCCCGGCGGTCGTTTACGACGGCGAGGGAAACGTTGTCGACACGTTTCCCATGGCCTACGGGCCCGACGTCGACGAGGACGGCAAGGACGAGGTCT
>JBDRTC010001043.1:0-17288 GCA_043824335.1 Planctomycetota bacterium
ACAAGTTAAGGGGGTCCAACGACCCCAGTTCATCATTCATCATTCATCATTCATCATTCATCATTCATCATTCATCGCTCATCATTCATCATTTCCTCGGATCGGCTGCGAGCCTCGGCCGCTGCCGGTGTCTTGGGGTAGGTCTCGGTCAGCTCGCGATAGAGCGGTTCGGCCTGTTCCGATCGGCCAAGTTTCTCCAGCGATCGGCCGGCGTCCCAAAGCGCCCGGGCCGCCAGGAGCCGATGTTCCGGGTAGAGGATCGGAATTCGCAACCAGGCCAGGGCGGCCCCGTCCCATTGCTGCCTTTGCGCCCGGGCCAGGCCCAAGACGTAGTAGGGGCCGGCCCGAAGCGGCTCGGGCATCCGCTCGACGGTCGCGAGCCAGGACGCGAGTTCGGCCGGATCGGCCGTGACGATCGAGGCCCGCCAGGTCTGGGCGAAAGCCAGGAAACGGACCCGTTCGTCGGCGTCGGCGGCCAACCCTTTCAACCTCTCCAGGGCCTTCGCACGGGCGCCGGTCGACATCAAGTGGCTGGCGCCCAGCAGCACCGCCGCCGGCATCTCGTCGCGCCCCAGCCACTCCTCGGCCGCCCGCTCCAGAGCAAGCGACGGCTGCGACGCGACCCACGCCAGTGGAATGCAGGGGAAGTAGGGCGTCGTCGGGTCATCGAGCAAGAGCACGAGGAACTCGGCGCCCGCCAACTCCGGCTGGTCAAGCGCCCGATGGCACCAGACCATCCGGGCCGTAATCTGCCGTCGGACCCAACGCCGCGGCTCGGTGCTTCTTGCTTCGCGATAAAGGGCCAGGGCCGAGCCGTATTCCCCTTCGTTGAACCGCCTGTCGGCTTCGACTTGCCGGGCAGTGTGCTGCGTTTCGATCCGAAGGACCTCCTCGGCCGGAAAGCTTCGCTTGAGGCCGCCGGGAAGCTCAAGCTGGAGTTCCCGGCCCGTGTAATCGAGGACCCGACCCTTCCATTCCGCGTACCCGCGGGCGCTCTTCTCGTTGGCGACGTGGACCGTATCCTGGGCCGCCACAGACCCGACCAGCCAGGCTGCGAGTCCCACAACGGCCGGTAGCATGCGATCCATGAGCGAGGCTTTAGCCGGCATTTTGGGGCTCAAAAAATCCGTTCAGAGCTTGGAAACGTCGACGTAGACGTGCTGTCCGCCGTTCTGCCGCGCCAGCTTGGCCAGGAAGTTGTTCGGGTCTTGCTGCGAGCCCAAGCCGAACTCGATCGTGTGGATCGTGATCCCGGCCGCCCGGCGGTTGAGGTCGTACAACTGGCCGGCCGAGAGCGCTGGGTCGTCGGCGTCGGTGAGGAAGAAGATCACGTCGGGCTGCAGGGTGAGGGCCCGCCGAAGGGCGGCCGTGTGGTTGGTGCCCCCGCCGGCCGTGATCCCCCCGATGAACCTCCGGGCGTTCCGCTTGTTTTGTTCGGTGGCGAAGGCCAGCTTGTGCTGTTGGCCCGACGGATTAAAAACGTGGGGTTCTTGGTTGTAGAAGATGATCTGAAACTGGTGTACGTCATCGAGGCTGTCGAGGCTGGCCAGCAGTTCTTCCTTGGCTTTCTTGAGCGGCCTTCGGTCGTGCCAGCCCATGCTGTCGGAGCGATCGAAGACGTAGGCGAACTTCCAGCCCTCGGCGGTGATGCCGAACACGGTCGCCCGGGCCTTGCCGCCGATGGAACCGGGGCGTCGGCCGGGCCCTTGGGCCAGTCCGCCCGCGCTGGGCACCCCCTCCGCGCCCAGGGCCGATGGGCCGATGAGGTCCAGGGCCGAAGGGAGCGATGCGGTCGGGTCCAGCGGCGGCTGATCGCTGAGGAAGTCGGACAAGCTTGCCCCGCTCCCCCTGCCTGCGCTGGCTGCTGAGTTGCCCCCCCCGGCCTCGGGCTCCGTCTGGTAGGTTTCTCGGTCTCCCTCCTGATGCTTCAGGGCAATGCCCACCTCGGCTGTCCGCTCGGCGGTGACCCCTCGTTGCGGCGTCAGACGGAGCGTCAATCCCAGGGCCAGCAGCACAACCGCGTGCAGCACCAGCGACAGCAGCCACGAGGGCAATTCGGGCCGCAAAGGTCCGGCCGCCGGCCGAGAACGCACGCCGCCGTTGTTGGCACGGGGCTCGTGCATCCCGAACAACTCCGAAAAGGTCAGCCAATAAAGCAGTTACGACAAGTATCCGAATTCTAGATCGAGTCCGGAAATGAGTCAACGCGAGTCCGTCCCCGGGAGCCGCTGCGCCACGACGAGGCGCTTCGGTTTCCCCCTCTCACTATCATAACCAGCCGCGGGAGCAACAATTGGGCCTATTGAGGGGTGCGATGCACTCAAAACGCGAGTGCCCGGTCGGGAGTGAACCCCTTCGCCCCAAGGGGGCCCTTCTTTATAATTGCTTGTCCCCTTGCCTGTTCCGGAGTCGAAGCCCGTGCAGATCATCAAATACCCCCACCCGACGTTGCGACACAAGTCAAAACCTTTGCGCCGGGTCGACAGTGGCCTGAAGAAGATGGTCCGCGAGATGTTCGATTTGATGTACGGGCAAGAGGGGATTGGGCTGGCGGCCAACCAAGTCGATCTGCCGTATCGGCTGATCGTGATGAACCTCCGAGCGGACTGCAATGCCCAGGATGAGGAGTTCGTGTTCATCAATCCGGTGATCACCGAGCGGAAGGGATCGGCCGAAGACCGGGAGGGCTGCCTGAGCTTTCCGGAGATTTTTGCCCCGGTGAAGCGGCCGGAAAAGATCACGGTCAACGCCTACTCCCTCGACGGAGGGGAAGTCACCTACGAGTTCGGAGGCATGCACGCCAGGGCGATCCAGCACGAGGCGGACCACCTCGACGGAATCTTGTTCATCGACCGGCTTAGCCCCGCGAACCAATTGGCCGTGAAGGAAGACCTGGCCGCATTGGAGCGCGAGTTCCACGCGTACCGCCAGCGAGGGCGGATTCCCGACGAGGTCCAGATCGCCGCTCGACTGGCCGAGTTGGAAGCAGTCAGGACGTAGTCCGCATTTCTGACCAAACCAATACGCCCCAAGACCGTGTGCCACTGCTTCGCAGAAGCAGTGCACGTCGCAACTCCGCGGCAGCTTCACGAATCGGCGGCGAGGAGTTCCTTTCCGGCGGAATCGACGATCCGGTCGAGTTCCCTCAGGAAGGCTGCGTCATGCGCAGGCGACGCCTGGGCGGCGACCAGCTCGCGCCAGGCCCGGTCGGCCTTCTGGAGGATCTCCTCGTCGCCCAGCACAACCGGGGCGGTGTGGTTGCAGTACGTCCGATCGAACAGCCGCGGGTTCCAGCCGACCTCGCGGAAGTGTTTCAGCGTGTGCGGCGCTTCCAGGTAGGTCCGGCGGGCACAGAATTCAAGCTCCTCAATCAAGTCGAGGCCCATCGTCTCCTCGTTCACTTCCATGCCTCGGTAGAATTTGTGCAGGGCCTCGTTCACATCCAGATCGATCATCGCCTGGGTGGGGGAGAAGACGGCGCCGCTGTCGAGCGCCCCGATCGCCAGCGGAACGCTCACGGTCGAACCGAAGGCCATCTGTCGGTAGACCTTCATCATCGCCGCCTCGAGGCCCGGGGCCTTCGCTTCCACGTAACCCGGCTCGACATTATGCACGAGCTCGTACTTGGCGCGGAACCACTGGTGCAACGCCACGTCGGTGAGAATGGCCGCCGGCGTGGCAAAGCACACCTGGGTGGTGCGCATGTCCATCTCGGCGGTGATACTCGTGGAGAAGTAGTAGACGTCGGGATCGATCAGCGTGGTGGCCGTCATCGAACCGAGTATTTCGGCCGCCGCCACGATCGCGCTTCCGGCCGGCGTCATCGGGCTGGTCGCGCCGAGGATCGGCATGGGGGCGAAGTTCACCGGGAAACGATACTTCAAAGCCTGTTCGAGAACTTCGCAGGAGCGAGCGTCGAGCTTCAAGGGGGAGGTTGTGCAGTAAGCCGCAACGAACACGGGCGGCTGGGTCCGCAAGAGCTGTTCGTCCCCGCCCGCGGCCAGCGACGCCAGCTCGGCCAGGTACTTCACTTCGCGGCCCGAGCTGGTGCCCACCCAACCCGGTTTCTTCGTGTGCAGCAAGAGCAGCCGTGCCGATTCGATCGTCTCGATTCGCGGATCGAAATCTCCACAGATCAGCGGGGAGTTGACCGCGGCGACGCACTCCAGGGCGCTGCCCAGCTTGATCATGTCGATTTGGTCCTGGACCGTCGGCTTGCGGTACCGCCGCTCGGGATAGTCGAAGATCCAGGGCGTGCCGAAGCCGTAATCGACCACGAACTGCTCGGACGCGGCCACGCGACCCTCCGGCAGCTCGCGGCAGAAGGGATGCCAAAGCGAGGAGCGAACCATCTTGTACCGCCCGCGCTGGGCCGCAATCTGCCTTTCCACCAGCTCGGGCCTGAACCAGGCACGGCGGGCGGCGAAATCGACCTTGCAGCCGGCGTCGGCCAGCGCCCGGAGGAGAAACTCCCCCTGGATCTGCAAACCGGTCCGCTCCAGGATCCGGAGCGCGCCCTGGTGCAGGCGCTCCATCTGTGCAGGGTCGATCACGCGTAGAAATCCTTGGAGCATAAGATCATCCTCGCTACTCTTTCTCCAGCGGAAAACGTAATTCTCTCCGCGCAACGGTCGACCGGTCAAGCGGGGGCCTTCGATGCGGCAGGAAAGGTGTCCTGCGGTAGATGATGGCGAATTTCCTCCTGGAGAACGACCTCTTCACGGCGCTCCGTGGTACAATGGTTCCGGTGCTGGACTGTTGACAGGCGGTTTTACATCCTGTTCGGCAAAGGGGATCGGCATGGCGAAACGCAAGGCCGCAATGGCGAGCGGAAGAACGTTGACCGGCGAACCGGCCACCGAGCCCAAGTTGCGCAGGGGCCCCGAGGGGAGGACCGTGCAACCCAGGGTCTTCCGGAGAGTGGGCCGACTGGCCCAAGATGCACTGGCCGCCCTCGAGGCGGGCAACCTCGACGAAGTTCGCCAGTATCTCCAGTCTATCCAGGCCGTCGCTCGCAGCGCCGACGGGCAGTGACCGCCGTCGCTGTTTTCTTGAAAACCGGAGGCTCCCATGAAAAATGCTTGGATCTCGGTCGTTCTGTTCGTGCTGATCGCCTCCGCGCCGGCAAAGGGCCAGTCGGAGGTGACGCACGTCGACGTGTTCACCTCGGGCACGGACGGATATCACAGCTATCGCATTCCGGCGATTGAGACGGCTGCCGACGGCTCGCTCGTCGCCCTCTGTGAAGCCAGGAAGCACAATCTCGCCGACCCGGGTTACGGGAAGCAGGATATCGACCTGGTCGCGAAGCGGAGCACCGACGGCGGGGCAACGTGGTCGGCGATGCAGGTGATCGAGGACCCGGGCGAGTTGTGGTCGGCGGCCAATCCGGCCACGGTGGTGGACCGGCAGTCGGGCCGGCTCTGGGTCTTGTATCTGAGATCAAAGCCCCAGCGGAGCACGGAAACCTCCCGGCCCGGCACCGACGATATGCAAACCATCGCCCGCTTCAGTGACGATCACGGCGTCACCTGGTCGGACCCCCTCGACCTGACCCGAGTCGCCCGAGACATGGACGATGCCCAGTGGCGTGCCAGCGTCGTGGGTCCCGGCGGAGCCATTCAGGCCCAAAACGGCCGGCTGATCGCCCCGGCGTGTAAGGTGGCTCCCAACTGCGTGTTTGCGATCTACAGCGACGACCACGGCCGCACGTGGGAACGGGGAGCGATGGTGCCCGGCGACAACGTGGGAAATGAGGCCGAGCTGGTCGAGCTGGCAGACGGGCGAATCCTCGTCGACATCCGCCAGACGGGCGGCCCGCATCGGTGGCGGGCCACCAGCCGCGACGGCGGCAAGACGTGGTCTCCAACCGAGCCCGGCGAAGCCGTCTCGCCCGTGGCCTGCGCGATCGAGCGCTACACGCTCGAATCGGCCGGCGACGACCGCAACCGCATCGTCTGGACCGGCCCCAAAGGCCCGGGGCGGAGCAATCTGGTCGTCCGCGTCAGCTACGACGAGGGCCGAACGTTCCCCGTCGAGCGGGAGATTTCCGCGGAACACGCCGCCTATTCCGATCTGACCGTGCTCAAAGACAAGACCGTCGGCGTCCTCTGGGAGCGCGGTGTGGAGCAGGGTTACCAGTTCATCACCCTCAGCCGCTTCGGCATCGAGTTCCTGGAGCCGGAACGATAGGCGCCCGCATTAGCCCGTTGAAGAAGTAGTCTTTCAACAATCTGGGTGCCACTGCTGGCTTGCCCAGCAGTGCTGTGCCAGCCCTCCCAAGAATCACTGCTGGACAAGCCAGCAGTGGCACCCTTTCTCAACGGGCTGCCGGAGCCTTTGCTTCGACACTCTTGCGAGAAAGCCCGCGGTTTCTGACAATGGCTGCTTGCGGCTTTGCGGCCTTCGCCACGCGCGGCCATCGTTTCCACGGGAACCGCTCCGGACTCCCTCCAGGAGGATAATGCGATGTTGTTTGGGTCCAAGCTCCTCACGGTCACGACGGTCGCGGCCGCGCTCGTCGCCGGATCGCTTGCCCCGGCGGGCGAGCCGGTCAACCTCCTCTCGAACGGCGGGTTTGAGGAAGGCACGTCGAACTGGGCCCCCGATCCGACGCACGTCCTGGTGACCGAACCCGGCGAGGCCCACTCCGGCAAGGCGTGCTTGACCGGCGAGGTTACCGAGCCGAACAAGGCCCTGTTTGTGCGGCAGCTCGTCGAGGTCAAAGCAACGAACGGATACCAGTTTGAAATTTGGGCCAGGGCGACCAATCGCACCAAGCTCGTGCTGTGGGTCACGCAGCCGGGGGCGGAGAAGCGCGAACTGGCCGCCGCCTGGGACAACGTGCCCGGCAAGTGGAAGAAATACACGACTCCCTTGACGGTCCGGGGCGAGGGAAAGCTGGATCTGCAAGTCATCGCCCCTTCGTCGCACGGTGCCCCGGCCGGAAAAATCTGGGTCGACGACGCGGCCCTCTATGAAATCGAAATGCCCCGGGTCGTGCCCGTTTCCGAGGGCGACGGATTCAACGACGAGCCGGCCATGGCCCTCGCCGGCGACGGCTCCGTCTACGTCGCCTGGAACAGCTTCCGCGACGGCGCCGACTCGCTCCAGATCGCTCGGTACGAGCCGCAGGACGACGGCTTAAAACCCGCCGGCCGGTGGGAGGGCCTTGCCGCAGGCGACGGGGCCTACGTGCTGGGCATCACGGCCGTCTCCGCCGGCGAAAAGGCCGTGGTGCTCTATGCGGCGGAGGTTCGGAAGAACTGGGATATCTACGCCGTCACGTGCGGTCCCGACGGCCCCAGCACTCCGCAAGCGGTCGGCCAGGATCCCGAGGTCGATCTCAAGCCGTGCGGCGCTTGGCACCAGGGCACGCTCTGGGTCGCCTGGGAATCAAACCGAAACGGCTCGCGGCAGATCTTTGCCGCGCCGGTCAATGACGGCAAGGCGGAAAAGCCCACGGCCGTCAGCACCGACGGAGCGTCGAGCTACGGCCCGTCGATTGCCACACTGGAAAATGGGGAGGTGTGCGTTGCCTGGCACAGTTTCCGGGAGAACAACTACGACGTCTACCTGCGCCGCCGAGGGGCCGACGGCTCCTGGGGTCCCGAGACTCGCTTGACCCGGGCGCCGAGCGTCGACCGCCATCCGGTGTTGGCCGCCCGGGGCGACGAGCTGTGGTTGGTCTACGAGAACGCGCAAACCGGAGGCCGCGACAAGCCCTACCGTCTCGGCGCCACCGACCACCGGCGTCTGATCGTGGCCAAAGTCACGCCGGAGGGGCTCATGGCGCCGAAAGACTACGCTCAAAGCTCTCCGCTTTACGGCCGGTGCGAGGCGCCCAGCGCCGCCTTCGACTCCAGCGGCCGCCTCTGGCTGGCGTACCTCAAGCCGCGCGTGCCGGCCAAAAACTGGGACGTTCACGTCACCTGCCTGACGGGCGGCGGCTGGCGGCGCCCCTCGCCGGTGTTCACCCAGAAGAGCATGGACCGGCGCCCCGCCCTGGTGATCGGCGGCGACCGCGGGCTGGTCGCCTTTCAGGCAGACCCCAACGCGGCTTCGTGGACGAACGTGGAGCAATCCGGAGAGGCCACCAGCGACGTCTACCTGGCCCGTCTGGATCTCGAACCCGCCACGGGCGCCGGGACCGTCGAGCTGGAGCCGCTCGTCGAGCCCGAGGAGCCGTTCGAGGCCGGCGAACTCCGCATCGCCCGCGGCGAGGACCAGCCCACTCCATCGATCGACTACCAGGGCCAAACGCTCAAGCTCTTCTTCGGCGATTTGCACGAACACACCGACGTGTCGATCTGCAACCGCAACGGCGACCAGTCGATCGACGAGAGCTACCAGCACATGCGCGACATCGCCCGGCACGACTTCGCCTGCACCACCGACCACGGGTACAACATCAATCCGTATCTCTGGGGGTACACGGCCAAGCTGGTGCGCGTGAACCACGATCCCGACCGCTTCCTCACCTTCCTGGCCGAGGAATGGACTTCGACCTTCGAGGAGTATAGCGAGAAGCACCCCTACGGCTTCTATGGGCACCACAACCTGATCCTCGCCGATCCCTACTTCCCCCGCTGGTGGAACGCCAAGAATTACCAGACCCCGGCCCAGGTGTGGGAAGACCTGAGGAAGATGAACGCGAACTTCATCCACATTCCACACCAGTTGGCCGACACGGGCAACGTGCCCACCGACTGGGACTTTGCCGACGAAGCGGCCCAGCCCGTGGCCGAAATCTTCCAGATCCGCGGTTCCTACGAGTACAAGGGCACGCCGCGCGAGGCGGGCCGCACCACGCCCGGCCCGGGCTACTTCATCCAGGACGCCTGGGCCCGGGGCATCGTGATCGGCGTGATCGCCAGCCCCGACCACGGCGGCGGATACGGCAAGGCCTGCGTCTACGCCCCGGAACTCTCGCGCGAGGCGATCCTCGACGCGATCCGCGCCCGCCACTGCTACGGCACCACGGCGGCCAAAATCTTCCTCGACGTCCGCGTCGACGGCCACCTGATGGGCGAGAAGGTCGCCCAGCCGGCCCCGGAGGATGCGGAAGTCGCGATTCGCGTGCGCTGTCCGGCCGACATCGACCGGATCGAAGTCTGCCGCAATAACCAGTTCATCTACACCAACGAGCCCCAGGGGCGTGAAGCGAAGCTGACCTTCATCGACTCCGACCCGGTAAAAGGCCGCAGCTACTACTATGTGCGCGTGATCCAGAAAGACGAAGAGATCGCCTGGACAAGCCCGGTCTGGTTCGGGGCAGAGTGACAGGCGAGTCACGGCTCTATTCGCAGTGAACGGCGTACGGCCGCTGCCATGCAACTGCCTCAGCCGCCGCCCTCGAAGCGGATGAGGTAACATTGGTGGGATGCGCGGAACGTACCATTTCATACTGGCCATCTGAGAAAAGGAATGGGAAAATGAAGTTGGTGCAGATCCTGGGGCCCGGCTGCCCCCGATGCGCGACCATGGCCGAGCGGGCCCAGGCGGCCATCGACGCCTTGGGGATCGAGGCCGAGGTCGAAAAGGTCACCGACATCAACGAAATCATGGATTTCGGCGTGCTGATGACGCCCGCCTTGGCCATCGACGATGAAGTCAAGCTGGTGGGCCGGGTGCCCACGGTCGACGAGATCAAGGAGCTGCTGGCGAGTGGGTGAAGCGAGCGGACGATTGCGTAGCGAGGACGAGGCAATAGAAGGAGCGGCTCAATCATGAACGCCAAAGGGATTGTCACGGGGCTCTTGTTGCTGTTTGTCGCGGCGAGCGTGGTGGCGTGGGGAATTCGCGAATTTGGCCCGGGGCCGGATCCCCCGACGACGTCGGACAACCCGATGCTCCCAAACGGGTCTTCATCGCCCGAGCTTCCTCAGGCCGCCTCCGCGGCTTCGGACAAGGTGGTCGCCTACTATTTTCACGGCAACGTCCGCTGCAAGACCTGCAACACGATCGAAGCCTACTCGCACGAGGCGATTCAGAACGGATTCGCCGACCGGCTCGGCGACGGGCGAATCGAGTGGCGGGTGGTCAATTACCAAGAACCGCGAAACAAACACTTCCAGGAGGATTTCGATTTGGTGGCGCCCTCGCTCGTGCTGGTGGCCGTGCACGAGGGCAAGCCGGCGGACTGGAAACTCCTCGACGAGGTCTGGTCGCTGTACGACGACAAAGGGGCTTTTGTCGACTACGTCCAGAAGGGGCTTTCCGCCTTTCTGGAGGAGCGGTGATGGCCACGTTTCTTGGCTTGGGGGCCGCCTTCTGGCTGGGGATCCAGACGGCCATCGCCCCCTGCCCGATGGCGACCAACATCGCCGCGATCTCCTTCATCGGACGCCGAGTGGGCCACGCCCGCGACGTTCTGCTCGCCGGACTGCTCTACACGCTGGGGCGCATCGGTGGTCAACTTCAGCGGCTTCGGCGAGCCGACCGGGCACCTGCGGTGCTTTGAGTTCGTCCGCGAGGTGAAAGCGGCGGGGCTCGAAGCGGAATTGGCCACCAACAGGCTGCAAGGCTACGCGGGCTTGACCATCGTGGCCCGGGGCCCCTTGCCACGCCCTCCTCCACCGCCGTCGTCCACCTCGTACTCGACGGCTTGGCCTTCCTGGAGGTCGTCGAACGTGGTATCCACCACCGTGGAATGGTGGAAGAAGACGTCGGTCTCGGCCCCGGAAATGAATCCGAAACCACGGTCAGTAACAAGTTTCTTAATAGTACCCTGCGGCATCACTCCCACTCCTCACACAAGAGCGCGGGTTCGCCCCGCCAAATTTCCCCGCCCGGACGACCACCCAAAAGGAGGAACCGGACGTCTTCCAGGCTGGGCCCCGGTGTCGGCCGGAAAAGGCCCGCAAGGGTCGTTTCCAGCCAGCCAGCTTAGCACCAGCCCACCCATGATAACGGTTGCCAACCTATACGCAAGTACCCGGTGCAGAATTCCTTGCCGGCGGCCGAAGGTAACTCGGGGACTGTCCCCCTCCCAAACCGGCAAGTCATTTGTCGGCCACCCCTTATCCTCGCTTGCTTCTCTTCGACACGTCTAACCGATGGTAGAGGAACTGATGATCGGCGTTGAACAGCCGTCGGTAGCTCAAGAGCACAACGCCGACGGTGCCCAGCGCCGTGGCCGATGCGATCAGGAACATAATGACAATCTGATACTTCACCGCCTGGATCGGAGGGATGCCGGAGAGGAGTTGTCCGGTCATCATGCCCGGCAGGCTGACGATCCCCACGATCGTCATCGCGTTGATGATGGGGATCATGCCGACGCGCACGGCGTGTCGCACGGGCGCTCGGGCGGCTTCCCAGCGGGTGGCCCCCAGGGCAAGCTGGGCGTCGACCTCGTCGCGCCTTAGCGCCAGCGTTTCAGTCAATGTGTTCAGACCCAGCGAGACGCCGTTGAGCGTGTTGCCCAACACCATGCCCAAGAGCGGGATCGCGTACTGCGGCTGATACCATCTGTCCATTCCCTGAATCACGGCGAACAGGGCAAATGCGGTGATCAGCCAGGAGCTTGCCCAAACCGAGACGATCGCGCTAATCCAAATGCCGGGATACGTTCGCTCGGTTCTTCCGGCGGCGGTCGCGCCGGCCACCACGGTCATCACGATCATCAGTGCGATCACCGTGTACCAGCGACTGACTCGAAACACCCACTCCAAGACCAACCCGACCAGCAGCAGTTGAACCACGGTGCGAACGCCGGCCACCAGGAGCGACCGCTCCATGCCCAGCCTGAGCGCCACGGAGACCGCGCCGCTCACCAGAATCAGAAGCGCGGCAACGCCGACTTGCCCGTAAGTGAGCTCGATGTAGGAAGCGTTCATGCGGCGTGCTTGCGTGACTCAGCCCGTTGAAAAAGGCGCGATAGACCTACTTATTGGAACTGCTGCGCCCGGATCGTCCTACCAATACAGAACCCGCACCATGTGATGGAAGAACGCCTCGCTTTCGGGCGAGAAACTGTGGGCGTAGCAATGTACGTAGAGGGTTTCACCATCCCGGACCGGTACGAAGGTGCCGGCGGGGAACGTCTCGTAGGCCATGATGTCGCCGATCCCGCCCACTTCGCTGTAGTAGTCGCGTCCGCAATAGCCGAAGTAGCCGGCCGTGCCGGTCGGCTCCATGCCCGTGCCGGCCTGCTCCCATTGGACCCAGGGATTCTCGGGCTTGGTGGAGAGGATATGACCGTTGTCGCTGAGCGCGCCCTTGCCGACGCCGATGAAGTGCTCCAGGGCAACGATGTGCATCTCCTCCTCGGCGGTGATCTGGATCGAACGCTTGTCGATTGTCCCGGGCGCAACGCCGTACGCGTGCGTGTTGAACGTGACGCTCTTCAAGGCCCGACCGACCGAGGGGCCCCGAGGGGCCGGCGCGCGATTCTGCGTTGCGAGCGCCCCGATGGCCAATAGAGCGATCGCCAGCGTCAAGAGAACGGCCAAACTTGTCGTTCGCGTGCCGGACATTGTCCTTCTCCTTTTCGACGATGAATTTGCGTGATTCCCCGCAATGCCGTGGCTAGCCGCGCCACGGAGCACCGCGGGGCTTAATTCTAGGCGGAGAGCCGGGAGACAACAACTCTTGGGTGTTCGCGGGCCGGGGAGCTGGATTATACTGGGAGGTTGGAGCCACGGGGCCGTTCGGCCGGCGCCTTTGGCAGGCCCGAGTGGGCGGTCGAGGCCTTCTCGCACACAGGGAGTTGAGGTGATGGCCATGACCCGTCCGACATACGCGGCAGCGCTCCTTGCAACGTGCCTGTTCCTCGCCGGTTGCGCCGGCGACTACGAGGTGGCTTCCGACTACGGCAGCGGCGGCAACGCGCCCCCGCCCAGCGAGCAAGCGGCCCCGCCAACAACCGACTCGCCGCCGGCGGCCCCTTCAGCACCGGAGTCCACGCCGGCGAGCAGCCCGAGGGGCGAGGTTTCCGGGGGGCCTCCGGCGTCACCGCCGCCTGCCCCGGTTCCGCCCGCGGCCGCTGGCCCGCCGGCAACGGTTCCAATGGGCACGCCCCGGCAGCCGTCGATCAAGCTCTCCGCGGGAGTCGCCTTGCCGCAGTCCCTTCCGACCGGAACGGCAATGGGGTTCAGCGCCGACTACCGGTTCACCGACGGACAGCCCAGCCCGTCTTCCCGGTACTTTTGGGTCATCGAACCCGCCAAGGGGGAGCCCGTGAGAATGGAGGTCAAGCTGAACGACGAAGGCACGCTTCCGCCAACGTTTGTCCCCAGCTTCCGCCCCGAGAACGGTCCCTTCAGAACGCACGTCGAGGACGGCTACGGGAACCGACTTTCCCCGTCACTTCCGCTTCGATGAACGGAAGCCACCTGGGAGTCGGGGCCACGGATCCATGTCTGCCAACCGTCCATCGCTCGTGGCGGGCTCTTGCAGGCGCTCCGTGAAGCGGCAGCCGACGAGGACCATCGGGGTGGGGTTTGCGCCCCCCGGGGCCGCGCTGCCGGTGTGGCCCGGCTGGTCGTGAACGTGTTCCACGAGGCCGGACGGGTAGAGCAGCACGTGCTCGAAGTGCCGCACCTCGGCCCCCGTCCAGATTTCCCCGAGTGGAGAGCCGAAAACGGCGACCAGCGAGCTGAAATCAGGCGGGCTTGGCAGGAAAAAGGAGAATCCGGCCAGTGTCAGGTCGTGGCACAGCACCTCGATAAACTCGCCTTCGTCGGGGAATTCGGGCCCCCTGCGCGGCGCGATCCGATGCAGCGCCAGGAAAGGCCGCCGCACAGCCCGGCGAAGCTCCACCGGATCATCGCTCAGTTGTGGGCCCGCCAACTGGTGAATGAGCTGGTAGAAGCTGGCGTCGATTTCGTTTGTGGTACGCTGCATGTGCGGAACACTTCTTACGCAAACGATTCCAGCCAAGCAAGGAAGACTGGTAATGCCGGGGGGTGTCAAAAACCGTCAGAAACGCGCTGCAACAATTGGATATAGCACAGCTTCCGTACTCGGGCGGGTCAAACAGCCTTTCCTGAGCCGACGATGCGGAGAATTGCGGCCCCGTTGCACCCAAAAGGGTGGGCCTTGGCCATGCTTCGCAAGGGGGCCGGAAAGGCTGCTGCCTTTTTTGGGGGGGACGATGCTGTTTTCGCATCCCTCGGCTCGGGGATGCGGGGGCAAGACCGCCCGGCAACTTCATTTCCCCAAGACCCCACCGGGGACGGGTGCGAGGCATTTCCGCCGCCAAGCCCCGGTGATAGAATCGAATTCCCCGACACCGTCAGATAATTCGTTGGTCCGTTTGCCCTTTACCGCTCGCTGGAGAAAATGATCTTCGTGCTGTCCGGCGACCACATCATGCTTCGGTTGATCAGTCCGATCTTGGAAGGCTCCAGCAGCGTCGGGGCGCTGGGGACCTCGCCGGAAATCGAGTAGAGGTAGGTGTGGTGCCACCGCCGGTGCTTGGGATCAGGCGCCTGCGTGTCCTGAATGGCGAACACGATCTGTTTTCCGTCCGGCGACCAGCTCGGCGGGCCGATCAACGACCGGTTGGGCTCCTCTTCGGTGTAGAGAACGCGGATCGAGTCGGGCGAGCCGTCGACGCCGACGGTGGCCAAGTGCTCGTTGCCGCCACGGGTCCCGATGAAAACCAAGCGCTCGCCGTCCGGCGACCACGTGGCCCCGCCAAACTCCACCTTCATGGGACCGCCCAAAACCTTGCGGGTCTCCTCGGTTTCCATGTCCACGATGTGCAGGCAGTCGTCGAAATAGGCGTACACGCACAGAAGCCGGCCGTCCGGCGACCAACGCGGGTACCAACCGCGGCAGATCCACTCCCGATCGGAGCCGTCGGAGCCCATAATCGAGATCCCCGGCTTCGCCCCGGCCGGATTGCCGGAGTTGACCATGTATGCGATCTTTCGGTCATCGGGCGACCACGAGGGCGTGTTCCCGCAACCGAGGTCCTTGAACGTTCCTTTGAATGGTCCCTTCACGGCGTAGACGAAGATGTGAGCCCTGCCCAGCGAGCCGACCGCGGGCACGGCGTCGAAGGCGACCATCGTGCCGTCGTGAGACCATTCCGGCGACGAGCTGGAAATCATCCCGGGAGCCGCGACAAGATACTCGATCCCGGAGCCGTGGCGGTCCATCGTGAACAACGCTCGGAAACCGTCTTCGCCCTGCCGCTCCGCCACCGGAGCCGGTTCGGACGCCCTGCGCCGATGCTCTTCGAGGAGACCAGCGATTCGGCTGAGCAACGCCTGCGATTCCCGCACCGTCATCTCTTGCCGCTGGAGCAGCGCCCGAAGGCCCTGCAGTTCGGCAGCGCCGTCGGCCTGCCTATCCTGTTGGTCGCCCCGCAGCGTAAGTGCTTGACGCAACAGCCTAAACGTAGGCGTGTCCTCGGCAGACTGGGCAACGGCCGCGGTGCCAACGAGCAGAACGACCAACGCAACGAGCAGCATCCAGTTTCTCCACGACATGTCTCACCTCCCGGACTTGCGATTGCCTTCTGGATGCATTCCGCCCCATGGACTACGTGTCGTGGAAAACGGGGCTCCTGGGCAATCTGGGCCTCCGCTAAATCGACCTCTGTCCCGCAGAACGGCGGACGCAACCTCAACACCTACGATCATACGATTGTTCACGAAAAAAGCAAGGATTCTCGGGTGGCTGCTGTGCTACGACCTTGGCACACGGCTGGTGCTGTCCATCTCCCAAGTCCTTGGCCAGTTCCGGCGTGTTCTAACAGCGCTGGCATTCACAGCCGCCGGGATGGCGGGAAGAACGCGGCGGGTCGGCCTTTGCCCACGCCTCGGCTGGATGCACGCGAGGCGATGGCCGAGTGGTGCAACCGGCTGCCTCGTAAACTTACCCCGCCAATGACTTTGCAGGATCTTGATTAGCAAGACGGCGTTTCGAGACACTCAGAACACAAGTTGCGTGCTCCAAGAGGGTTGCGTCATTTGCACGGCCAAAGGAACGTTAGATGGAACATCAGAGAGCCGGGGAACGGTTCTTCTCAGCCCTCGGACAGAGGCGACGTGTTATCTCGCTTTGGCATGATCATCAGAATGGCAGGCGAAAGCCGACGATCAAGCGGCGGCTATTGGGAGGACTCCGACACGGGCAGAAATTGAGGTCGTGGCCGAATTAGTGTAGTGCTGGCCTCAGACAAAGCGCACATTCGCTGCCTGGCCCGCTTGATGGAGCCCGCAATCCCCGCTACTGTCCGAGCGCTTCCGTACCAACCTTCTCTCCGCCGTTGCGGGTGAAGAAGGCTTTGAGGACCGTCGGATCGATCGACGACCAGATGAATCGCACCGAGCCATCGGCCAACCCCGCCAGAAAGCCGTCTGGCGACAAGCCAACCAGGTCCCTCATCGGGTCCTGCTGGTCATACTCGAAATCGTCCGGCTTGGTCCAGATGACCGCCTGATCGTCGTTCACCTCGACGAGCATGATGGTGTTGGAAGTGCCGTCGCGAATCTCCGCGAAGCCGATCGCCTTCTTGCCGGGAAAGATGGTATCCTCGCCGCGGACCGTGAGGTAATTCGTCTTCCATTCGCCAGAGACCTTGCTGTTCGGGCTCTCGTAGACTGTCGGCATTTGGGCGATCAACTGCTTGTTGTGTTGGCTGTCCCACGGCTCGTCGAGATGAAACTGCTTGTATAGGTCATCGTGCTCCAAATATGGCAGGACGAGAACCCGCCAACTCAGCAGCGGCTTGCCATCCTTGCCGGCGACGTAGGCCGGCGGGAGATGCTTGTGCCTGTCGTGATAATTGTGCATCGCCAGCGCGAGCTGCTTCATGTTGTTGGTCGACTGGGCCCGCTGGCCGGCGTCTCGCGCCGCCTCGGCTGCAGGCTGGAGCTTGAACTTGTCCGCCGGCACAAACTTCTTGCCGTCGAACACCTCCATCCGATTCTCGATCCGGTCGACCATTCGATCGCCATACCGGAGTCCCAGCGTCTGAACCTCGAATAGGGCCGGATCGATCGGCTCGTTCACCTGGGTCTGCTTCAAGGTGTAGACGCGATGTTGTGTCGCCAGACGCCTTGCATCCCTAGTGCTTCGGTCCGCGTACCTGTTGAACTCAACCTTATGGGGAATGAAAACGCCTTTCTCTTTCCGGAAGTGGTATTGTTGGGTCTGCATGGGTTGCCCTTGTATCAGAATCTCGTTGGACACGACATTAAAGCCCGCCTCGGACAAAAAAATTAGTTCGAGGGTGCCGCCGGACCCGACCGGCTTGAACCGCTGAGAAAGAACGTATACCGTACCCCCTCCTTTCCGACGCACACGGAGCGTGATACTCCTTGTCGCAT
>JBDRTC010001044.1:0-13567 GCA_043824335.1 Planctomycetota bacterium
ACCAGCGAAGGGCCTCTTCCATCTTCAGCCACGCCCGGGACACGGCCTCCGGGGGCAATTCCAGGCGTATCATCCCGCCGGGCCACCGGGATGAAACCGATCTGGCCCGGTGATACCCCACCCACCACTCGTCCGGCCCCACGAGGACACAGTCCAGCACGAATTCGCCGGGCCGGGCCGCGGCCCAGGGGTCGGCCGCGTCTTCGGCCAACTTCTCGGGATAGGGGCAATGCCGCAGGAGAGCCTCGTGCGCCTCGAGGGCCGTCGGCGTGATCGACGGCTCAAAACCGTGGTCGCCGGGTCGGGCCGTATCGCGCTGCCAAACGTGCAACCTACGCACCGGCCGGCTGCCGTATACCCGCCACACATCGGCCGCCAAATGCTCGACCGTTTCCCCGGCCGCCTTGCCCAACGAAAACCCGTACGCCCGCGCGAACACCGACTCGATCTCGAAATCCGCCTTCAGGCGATGATCGGCCGGCAACTTGAAGGTAAGAAACCCGGGCCGTGAGTAGGCCACTCGCAACGCCGGCCGACGCCGGTCCAACTCCGTCTTCACCGCCGATTCCGCGCCCACCTGGCAGGTAACGAACAGGAATTGCGGCTGGCTCGATGGACTGCCGGGAACTTCTTTCATTTGCCGCGTGATTATAGCCGTCTGCCCCTCAAGGCGACAGCATCCGGCAGGCAATGACCGCCGTAAGGGCGGAAAGAAAAAGGGGCAGTGGAACGGCCACTGCCCGGAAAACGCAAATCGCTTTTGTGACGCCAAGGCGGCCCTGCTACGGGTTGGCGGCCGGCGCCGGCTCGGGGTTGCGCGAAGCGGGAGTGATCGCGATCTCGAGCGGGTTGGCGGCCGCGCCGTCGCCGCGGATGACGATCAGCTTCGCCTTGGCGGACCCGGCCAACGGCAGGTCTGGCAGTGCCAGGCGCACGCCCAGGTCGAACCATCCCAGGATCTCCGCCTCCAATTCCATCCCGCCCAGGTGTACGAGCACTTGGCCCGGCTCCGGACCGAACCCTTCCCCGGCCACGGTGACTTCACTGCCGGCGGCCGCCGTGGATGGGTTCACCTCGAACGCCGCCGGATCGACCGGCAGGATTTCGCCCGGGGCGAGCTTCGCGCCGTTGTTGATCTCGGAGGTCTCCGGCACTTCCTGCGCGGCGTCGACCAGCACGTGCAACTTGCGGAAGGGGGCCGGCTGCCCCTCTGCGTCCGTGCCCATCGAGAAGACCTCGACCGGCAGCCGGATGTCGATCGACTGCACGCCCCCGGCCCGAATCGACGTCACGCGAAGCCCGGCCTGCGGCAAATCGCTCGCCAGCAGGCCGTCGTTGGAGGCCAGGAGCATCACGTCAAACGGCCGGTTGATCGGCCGGGTGCTGTTGTTGCGGAACCAGACGCGATAGCGCGGCCCGAGCTGCTCCTCCGGATGCCCCGGATCGACGAAGCGGATCGCCAGCAATTCGAGGTCGTACGGCGTGCCGACAAAGACCGGGGCCACGTCGACCCAGGTGCCGCAGGCCACGACCGGCAGCGGATACCACACCGGAACGTTCCACCAGACCCAACAGGGAGACGCCAGATAGACCACCGGCCGACACCAGAACGGTCGCGGGTCCCAAACGGGATGACAGCAGCAGTGCCAGCTCCAACTCACCCAAGGGCTCCACTTGGGGAACCAGCAATACGTCGGGTAGTACGCCGGGCCGCAGTACGGGAACCCGAAGCAGGCCTGCACGTAGCTCGCGCTGACCGGACCACAGTAGTAGTTCAAGACGGACCACTTGTGCGGCAGCGAGCCGGGGATGCTTGCGGCGGCGGCGACGTTGCCGAGGTTGGCCGCCTGCTTGAACAGCCCCAACCGCCGGGCGACGTCTCCCTCTTTCTGCATTTCGAGTTGCTCGGCAAGCTTGAACTTGCGCGCGACCTCACCCTGCGTGATCGCCTGGGCGAGGGGCTTGGGGCCTACAGCCGGAGCGAGTGCCGGGACCCGTATCTTCGGAGATTGGCCCAGGGCCGCGCTCGCCGAGCCCGGGCCCGTTCGGTTCGGGTTAACAACGACGTTGGGCGGTGACCCGCCAACGCTTTGGAAGGTCCGCGTTGGAAGGGTGTTTGAGGCAGGCCGACGAACGGCCGTGTTGACGCTGCCACCAGTCGCCGGCGAGAAATGGCGAATCCCGAAGCTGGTGCTGGGAGTCGCCGTCAAAACCCCCGGCCGCATGGTCGGCTGCAACGTCGGGGCGCCGGGGGCGGCCTGCCGCAGCGCCTGGGACATTATCATTGACGGAGGTTGCTGTTGGCTTGCCGCGACGGCGTGGCCCGGGCTGCCGGCCCTTCTGGCGGCTGCGGCCATGCCGCTTTGCCCGCTCGGCGCGGGCCCCCGCTCCCGACCTGCCAAGGGGGAACTCACAGAAACACATACCAGCAACGTCGCGGCTGTCAGCGTAGTCAAAGATCTCATCTTCCGTACTCCTATTTGTGAACCAGGGTTCGTAAACGACGCTACCTGGGAATTGCCGAACGGCGGCGGGACCGGTCAAATTCCCGGAAAAGAATCCCCGGTCGTTACGAATTCCGGGGGGGCGCCAGCCGACGAGGAAGGGAGGCCCAGGAGAGGGGAGATCCCGGGAACTATCTCGATGGGGTGAAGGCGCTGGACAAGATCATTCGCTGATCCAGCTCGCCTTGTTCAACGGGCTGCGGGCAGGTCACGCGTTCCGGTGTGTCCGGAGCCACTGGATCAGCGTGCAGGTGGAGCTGTCGTGCTCCAGTGTTGGAGGGGTTTCGGATTCCAGCTCGGGGAGGATCCGTGTGGCCAATTGCTTTCCCAGCTCGACGCCCCACTGGTCGAAGCTGTTGATGTCCCAAAGAACCCCTTGGACGAAGATTTTGTGCTCGTAAAGGGCGATCAGCTTGCCCAGCGTTTCGGGATCGAGCGTCTCGGCCAGGATCGTGTTGGTCGGCCGGTTGCCTTCAAACGTCTTGTGGCGGACGAGGTCCGACCGAACGGGTTGGCCCGTTCTCTCAGCCTCGGCTTCAAGCTCTTGGATGGCTTCATCTTCCGTTTTTCCGAAGGCCAGGGCCTCGGTTTGAGCGAGAAAGTTGGCCATGAGCTTTGCGTGGTGATCCCCCAGCGGATTGTGGCTCTTGGCGAAGCCGATGAAGTCGGCGGGGATCATTTTGGTGCCCTGGTGCAAAAGCTGGTAGAAGGCGTGCTGGCCGTTCGTGCCCGGCTCGCCCCAGACGATCGGGCCGGTCTGCCACTCGACGGGCGATCCGTCGCGGGTGGTCGACTTGCCGCTGGATTCCATGTCGGCCTGCTGGAAGTAGGCGGCGAAGCGGCTGAGGTATTGGTCGTAGGGCAGAATGGCGTGGCTTTCGGCGCCGAAGAAATTGTTGTACCAGATGCCCAATAGCGCCAGGATGACCGGCATGTTCTCCTCCAACGGCGCGGTGCGGAAGTGCTGGTCCATGGCGTGGAAGCCGTCCAGGAGGCGGAGGAAGTTCTTGACGCCGATGGCGAGCATCAGGGGGAGCCCGATCGCCGAGGTCATGCTGTAGCGCCCTCCGACCCAGTCCCAGAACTCGAACGTTCGCACGTCGGCGCCGGCGAAAAACTGCCGCGCCTGTTCGGCGTTGGTCGAGACGGCCACGAAGTGCTTGGCCAGGATCGCCTTGGCCTCTTCAGAGTCGGGTCGGGTGGCCAGCGTGTCGTCGTCCAGCCCTTCCAGCAGCCACGCACGGGCCGAGCGGGCGTTGGTCATCGTCTCCAGCGTGGTGAACGTCTTGCTGGCGACGATGAACAGCGTTTCCGCCGGATCGAGGTCCCAGGTGGCTTCGACCAAGTGGGTTGCGTCGACGTTGGAGACGAAGCGGACGGTCAGCTTGCGGTCGACGTAGGGCTTCAGCGCTTCGCAGGCCATGGCCGGGCCGAGGTCCGATCCGCCGATCCCCAGGTTGACCACGCTGGTGATCGGCCGGCCCGTGTGGCCCTTCCACTGGCCGGTGCGGATGCTCTTGGAAAAGACGGCCATCCGATCCAGCTCTCCGAGCACGGCCGGCATGACGTCCTCGCCGTCCAGCACCACTCGGCTCCCCGAGCGATCGCGCAGGGCCGTGTGCAGCACCGCGCGCCCCTCGGTGACGTTGATCTTCTCGCCCGCAAACATCGCCTCGACCGCTTCTTCCAGGCCGGCGGCCCGGGCCAGGGCCGCGAGCTTCTCGATCGTCTTGGAGGTGATACGGTTTTTCGAGTAGTCGAGCAGGAAACCGCAGGCTTCAAGGGCGAAACAGCGGCCCCGACGTTTCTCTTCCGGCAGGCCGCGATCCTTCTCGAAAAGCTCGCGGAGATGCTTCAATTTCATCTTCTCGCAGTGCTTATCGAGGTCCTGCCATTCGGCCCGTTCGGTCAGTTTCGGCATGGCCATGCTCCTTCGAGGAAATGGGCCGTGGCACAAAGATTGCACGATAGGGGATCGGTACGGCACGGTCAAGCTGGGGCCCCTTCCACTTGACTCTGTCAACGGAATCGGGAACACTGGAAACTCGAGGGAAACATGAGTCCGTTGCTCTTGCGGAAAGTTGGGTGCCATGCCCTCGCTTGCGTGGGCATGTCTTCCGGCAGCGGAGAGATCGGCACATGGCCAAACAAGTTTGGCCATGCCACCCCCGGTCTCGGACTTTCCGCAAGGGAAGCGACTCAGGCAAGCGGAGAGGCGCTGGCACAAATGTCGAATCACTTGAAGACGCTCGTCGAAGGCTCCCGGGAAGAAAAACGGGAGGCGATCAGGGCACTCATAAGCGATCAGCATAACAGGGATGCAAGCCTTCAAGGGCTCGCGGAGATCATTGCAGAGCAGTCGGAAATCGTTCATCGAGACGCCCCCGCCGGGCTGAAGGAGGGCGAACCTGAGCAATACGCCGCCATCAACGCGGCGGCGACCGTCCAGCAGGCGGCGATTCAGGCGGTGCTCGGTATGCTGGGGCCCGACGGCCTTCTGGATGACGAGCGATTCGTCGCCTTGATCGACAAGAAGGGCATGCTCGAGCGGCTCGGCCGCTGGCCGCTGCACGTCACGCGCATGCGCGACGAGGGCATCCGCGCCGCCAAGGTCTTCCTGGCGAGACATCCGGGACGCACCATCCGCAAGGTGAAGATATTCGGCCTGGGCGGCTCCGGCGCACCGCACGACATCGCGGCGGAAATCATCGGCAACTCCAGGAAATCGAGCACCGAGATCGAGGTGGTCCACGCCGACGAGCCGAACCCGGACTACGTCGATCACCAGACGCTGGCCATCCTGGCGAGCTTTTCGGGAAACACCGAAGAGACGATCCACTGCTACGAGACGATCAAGCAAAAGACGCCACTCCTGGTCGCCCTGGCCAAAGGCGGAGAGCTTCGGGAAATCGCCGGACCGGATCGGGACGACCTCCCCTTCATGCAGATCCCGGAAGACAAGTCCGATCCGGCCTACGTGATCGAGCCTAGGGAGAGTGTCTGCCTGCAAATGACCGCCACGCTCGCGCTGCTGGCGAGCCTCGGGCTTCAAGAAGGCTCTGAGGGCAGCCTCACCATCGAGGGCCTGGGATTTGACGAAGCGCTGCCGCTTGTCGAAGCCTGGCGAGAACGGTTCGGGCCAAAAGTCCCCTACCGCAAGAATCCCGCCAAGCGGCTTGCCTTCTTCCTGCTCTACGGCATCGACTACCCGGGCGACGGGCCGCTCGGGGCGTACGATCTGTGGGACAAAAAGGCGCCGTTTCTCCTCGTCGACCGCAATCACAGGGCGATCGGCCACGAAGCGAGAACCCAAATCCACGAGCGGTCGAAGCTCAACGCGGCCTTCTACGAAGCGCCCGAGTTCCTGCACAATCTGGTGGAATCCGTGAGGGCCGGCGCAGAATCCTCGCTCTGGGGCCTGGACGACGACCGCTGGGTGTACTACTTTATCCGCTCGCCCGATGAAGAGTCCCGGATACGGCTCCGCCTGGACAAGACCATCCAACTGGTCCTGGAAGGAAAGGCGAAGCACGCCGTATTGAACGCGGAAGGAGAGACGCCTTACCAGCGGGCGCTGTTCGCCACCTACTTCAACGCCCACATGACGACGTACCTGGCCCTTCTGAACGGCTTCGACCCGCTACCCGTTCCCACGATGAGCTGGATCAAGAATGTCATGGGTGGATACCCCAGGGACGGCGAGGAGGAGAGGCGTGCGAGGACGCTTGCACGAGAACCCCTCGAGATACACTGATCCGATGGACGAAACCGAGGAACCCCGGGATGGATATCCACGACCTAACCCGTAGTCTCAAGACGACCAACGACTCGAAAATCGTGATGCTCGTGGCCGACGGCCTGGGCGGCCTGCCGATCGAGCCGGGCGGGCCCACCGAGCTGGAAGCGGCCAACACCCCCAACCTGGATCGGCTCGCCCAAAGGGGCGTGCTCGGCAGCATGCTCCCGATCAAGCCGGGCATCACGCCCGGGAGCGGGCCCGGGCACCTGGGGCTTTTCGGCTACGATCCGCTCAAGTATCTGATCGGCCGTGGGGCCCTGGAGGCGACCGGGATCGGGTTCGCGCTGGGGCCCAACGACGTCGCCATCCGGGCAAACTTCGCGACGCTCGACGCCCAGGGCAACATCACCAACCGCCGTGGCGGGAGCGGCCCCACCGACCGGCTTTCCTCGGAAGACGCCCTCGTGCGCGTGGAAAAGCTCCGCGAGGTGAGCGTTCCGGGCGTGGAGATCTTCGTCGAGCCGGTCAGAGAGCACCGCTTCGTTGTGGTCTTCCGGGGCGAGGGGCTCGGCGGCCGCGTGGCCGACACCGACCCTCAAAAGACGGGCGTCCCGCCGCTGGCGCCTCTTCCCCAAGAAGCCCAGGATGACGAGAGCCGGCGGACCGCCGAAGTGGCCGGCGAGTTCATCGCCCAAGCCCAAAAGCTCCTGGGCGATTTCCCCAAGGCCAACGGCCTGACGATGCGGGGATTTTCGGCCAGGCCGGCCCTGCCGAGCTACGAGGAGGTTTACGGCCTTCGGGCGGCGGCGATCGCGGTCTACCCGATGTACAAGGGCCTCGCCCGACTGGTCGGCATGGAGATCGCGGGTGAGCCCGGCACGCTGGAGGAGGAGATCGACGTCTTGGAGCAGGTCTACGGGGACTACGACTTCTTCTTCGTCCACTTCAAGTACCCCGACAGCCGGGGCGAGGACGGCGATTTCCAGGCCAAGGTGGAAATGATCGAAGCGTTCGACGCGATCGTCCCCCGCGTCGAGGCGCTAGAGCCGGAGGTGGTGATCGTCACCGGCGATCACAGCACGCCGGCGGCCATGTCGGGCCACAGTTGGCACCCGGTGCCCACGCTCCTGGCTGCCGACCGCTGCCGCCCGGACGCCTGCCGCAAATTCGGCGAGACGGAAGCCCTCTCGGGCGGTCTGGGCCATTTTGAAGCCAAGTACCTCATGCCGCTGGCCCTGGCCCACGCCGACCGGCTCGCGAAGTTCGGGGCGTGAAGGCGTAGGTTATGCTTCAGCATATCGCCGCACGGCACTATCCGAATATGGCTGCGCCTACCCGCGGGCCGTTATGCTGAAGCAGCCGTTATGCTGAAGCATAACCTACGATCGATCATTCCGATCCCGGACGCAGCACGGAATCGATGACCTTGTACGCCGCCTCGCGCATCTCGTCGGGGAAATCGTGGTCGCAGTCGGGGTGCTCGATGATGAGATTGCCTTTGCCGCCGAGCAACTCGTAGACCGGGCGGGCCGCTTCGGCGCACTCGTCGACGCTCTTCCACTGGAAGTTGCCGTCATGTAGCGGCGCGTTGACAAACAGCGGCCGAGGAGCCAGGGCGCCGAGCAGCTCGTGGAAGTCGAACGGGATTTCGTCCAGCTTGCCGCGGTAGTCGGACAGACGCGGCATGTAGCGAATCTGGCACCAGCCCTTGCCAAAGTACCAGTTGCGCTCCGCCCCATCGTAGTAGTGCAGGTACGAATCAAACCCGCAACTGCTGGCCAGGACGGTGATCCGCGCGTCGAACACCGCCGTGTAGATCGTGTTGTGGCCGCCCAAAGAATGGCCGATGGCGCCGAAACCTCGCGAGTCGTCCACAAAGGGGAGTGAGGCGAGCAGATCAAGCCCGCGGGAATTGTCCCAGATCGCTTTCATGGTGCCGCTGGTGTAACCGAGACCTCCGAGGTTGGGCCAGTAGTTGGCCAGGTGTGCGTAAGAGGGCGACAGGGTCACATAACCGCGCTGGGCCAGCTCCGCGGCGTACTGTCTGTTCGCCCGGCCGCCCAGCCCCACCACGACTTTGTGTCCCACGGTGTTGTCCGTCGGATGCAGGCAGAGGACCGCCGGTGCCTTGCGATCGCCGGCCAGCACGTTCTTGGGGATGCAAAGGTACGCGGGCGTCCGCGACTCCGGCTCGGACTGGTAGGTAACAAGCCGCCGCACGTACGTTCCGGCGTCCGCTTCCTCCTCGACCTCAACGTCCAACGGCACGCGTCGATCTTCGCCGGGGAGCTTCCCCATCACTTCCTGCATCCCGCGCAGAATCTCCGCCCGGCGCTTTTGCCAATCGGCCGGCGTCGTCACCGGCTGCACTTTCCCGCTTTCGTCGCGGTATTGAAGCAGATTGTTGCGGTCAAGCCGGACAGGCTCTCCAGCCATCGCCAAAGCGCAGCCGAGAACGATTCCCGCAGCAGTCAAGATGTGTCGAAGAGCGGCCATGACAGTTCTCCTGCTCTCGTCCTGGTGAAGCATATTGCCTAACGGCCCAACGGAGTATGGCGATCACTGCCTGCGCGCCGTTATGCTAAAGCATAACCTACAACTGAAGCATAACCTACGAGCGGCTCACAGCAGCCCGTATTCGGCGAGCGTGCCGCGAAGCCGCGCTTCCTCGTCGGGCGAGAGGGGGGTCATGGGCATGCGGAGCTCGCCCGTGTCGCGGCCCAGGAGCCGCATGGCGGTTTTGACGGGGATCGGGTTGGTGGCCAGACCGAGCATGTCGCGGCACAGGGGGAAGAGCTTTTTGTGCCAGCGTTGGGCTTCCTCGATGTTTCCGGCCTCGAACGCCCGGACCAGCGCGATCATGTCCCCCGGAACGATGTTTCCCACCACCGAGATCACCCCGCGGCCGCCGATGGCCATGAGCGGCAAGGTCAGGCTGTCGTCGCCGCTTAAGACGGTCAGGTCGGTCATGGCGAGGATCTGCGAGGCCTGGTCCATCGAGCCGGTCGCCTCTTTGACCATGGCGATGTTCGATAGCTCGGCCATCCGGGCGATCGTCTCCGGCTCGATGTTCTTACCCGTGCGGCCCGGGATGTTGTAAACGCAGATCGGGATCTCGACCGCCTCGGCCAGCGCCTTGTAATGCTGGTAGAAACCCTCTTGGGTCGGCTTGTTGTAATAGGGCGCGACGACCAGGGCGGCGTCGGCCCCGCTCTTGGCGGCCGAGCCGGTCAGGCGCAGGGCTTCCGCGGTGCTGTTCGAGCCGGTGCCGGCCATTACCTTGATCCGTCCGGCGGCCGCCTGGACCACCTCGGCGATCACCCGCTCGTGCTCGTCGTGCGAGAGCGTGGGCGATTCACCCGTGGTGCCCACCGGGCAAACACAGATCGTGCCCGCGGCGACCTGGAACTCGACCTGCTGCTTGAGGGCCTCGACGTCGAGTTGGCCGTCGCGAAAGGGCGTGACCAGCGCCACGGAGAGGCCGGCGAACTGTTCGGCTCGGGTAGGCATGAGGGTTCAGGGGTCAGGGTTCAGGGTTCAGCATCCGGGGTTCAGGAAACCAACTGCTTCATTTCCCGCACGGCCTTCTCGAACCCGACCATGATTGCCCGGGCGACGATGCTGTGGCCGATGTTCAGCTCGTGCATCCGCTCGATCGATGCCACCGGCTTCACGTTGCGATACGTGAGCCCGTGACCCGCGTGGAGCACCATGCCGCACTCGCACACCGCGGCGCCCGCCGTACGCAGGGCTTTCAGCTCCCTTTCCTGCTCCGGGCCGGGCTTCACAAGCGCGTACTGGCCGGTGTGCAGCTCGACGGCGTCGGCCCCGAGTTGGGCGCCCGTCTCGATCTGGGCGTGGTCGGGATCGAGGAAGAGACTCACGGAAACGCCGGCGTCGTGCAGCCGGCCGATGACTTCTCGAACCCGGTCCCGCTGGCCGACGACGTCGAGCCCACCCTCGGTGGTGATCTCCTCGCGGCGTTCGGGCACGAGTGTGGCCTGGTCGGGCTTGGTGCGGCAGGCGATATCGAGCACGCCTTCGTCGCAGGCCATCTCCAGGTTCAATTTCACGGCGACCGTCTCGCGGAGGATCGCGAGATCGCGGTCGAGGATATGGCGGCGGTCTTCCCGGAGATGGAGCGTGATCCCGTCGGCCCCGCCCAACTCGGCCAAGGCGGCCGCCCAAACCGGATCAGGCTCGTTCGTGCGCCGCGCCTGGCGCACGGTGGCCACGTGATCGATGTTAACGCCCAGATCAGCCATGTGCTCCCCTCGATTCTTCCCGGGATTATAGCGGCCATGGGGGCCCCATCAAGGGACCCGCGTGGGAAGCACCCCGGGAATTCGGGAAGCCGGCACGACCTGAATTGCCTCGGATCAGTGCATCGAGGGATCCGATGGGCGGCTCAGCCGGGCCAGGTCGGGGTCGTTGTCGAAGACGGTGCGGACCGGGATCTGTTCCTTCAGGCGGGCGAGGTATGCCTGGATCTGCTCCTTACGCTGGAGATCTTTGATCTTGCGGCGGATCTCGACTTGGGCCTCCTCGAAGGGCGTTCGCTTGGTCTCCTCCCGCTCCAGCACGCGGACGATGCAGAACGAGTCGCCCTCGCGGAAGATGCTGCTCGGTCGGCCGACCGGCAGGTTGAAAATCGATTCCTCCAGCGTTCGGGAGACCTCCAGCGCGCCCTCGGTGACCCAGCCCTGAAGGCCGCCTTCGCATTCCAGCGCTCGTTCGGGCTCGGCCTTGACGGCGTCGGCCATCGAGGCCCCCTGGATGACGCGGTTCCCTATCCGGGCCAGCTTGGCGCGGGCCTCCGAGCCGTCGGTGTATCGGGGAATGCCGACCGACATCCTTTCCCAGCGCGCCCGGGCGGGCGTTTCAAAGTCGGGCAGGTGCTCGTGGTAGTAGTCGAGCATCTCGAGGTGGGAAATGTGAGGATCGGAGTCGTTCTGCTGGTGCATCCATTGCATGGCCAGTGTCCGCTCGACGTACACCCGCTTCGTCCGCTCCAGCGACGTGCCCATCGATCGGAGCTTCTCGTCCAGCTCGCGGCGAGACGTCACCTTGGCTTCCTCAATTCTCGTGGGAAGCTCCTTCTCCTCGAAGTGCTCGCCGATCCGTTTTTCGATCTCGGGAAGCTTCTCTGCGGGAATCGTCCGCTGCGCGTCCTGATAGATCAGCTTCGTCTCGATTTGGTTGTCGAGAAGCTTTCTGGTGAGCGCCTTCTTCTGGATCTCCAGCTCGCGCTCGGGAATCGCCGCCAGCTCCTTCTCCGGGATTCTCGCCACGATTTCATCGACGCCCGGCATCACTTCGCCGGCGAGGATCACGTCGCTTCCGACCCAGGCAAGAGGCCGCGCTCCCTCGCAACGTTTCGCCGGGGCGATCGCCGGAGGAACCGCAGCGTTTTGATGGGGCGGGGCAATTAGCGGGGCGGTGTTTGGAGGATAGGCTGGCTGAGCGACGTAGGGAGGAGGGAGGACTGGGGGCGGAGACGGCTGTTCGTAGCGAGGCGCCTGGCCGTAGTGCGATCGGGCCTCGTCGTACGAGGGAGCTGGCGAAGGGGCGGATTGGTTCGGGTATGCGGGAATCGGCCGGGAGCCTGCGACTGGATAACCCTGCTGCGGAACGGGTGGGTACGAGGGCAAAGGCGAGAGGCCGCTCATGGCGGGAATCGGCGTGTCGCCGGCAAACGCTTCGCCCGCCGGGTTGGCGGGCCAGGGCACCGACGGGGCGGCCGCCACCCGCTCGGTCGGCGCGTAAGGCGATTGCCCGCGCAGCACCGCCGATTGGGAGGCGCCCCCGGCGGCTTCGTAACGCGGAGAACCTTGATCGGCCCTGGCGCCAACAAGCCCCATCAACTCCTCGCCGACGGTCGGCCGCATGGAGACCGCCGCCACCAGGGCGAGCGTGATCAGAAACAGACCAGGGAAAAAGGCCGTTGTGCGAGACATCTGCACCTACTATCGGAAAGAGAGCGGCCGGGCCCAAGCCTAAACCGGGACAAGGGGGCGGATTATAGTGGCCAGCTCAGGTTGACTGCAACAGCGATTTAATCCGGCCCAGGATCTGCTGCGGTTGCGTAACCTCTTCCTCTAAAGGAAGATAGGCCGTTTGCCCGTCGACGACCCTGAGCCGGTTGCGGGAGTGGGCGGCCAGCTTCTCGACGAGCGGCGCGGCCGTGTAGCCAAAGACCACGTAGTGGTCCTCCATGCGGATCGAGTTGATCTTCCATCGGTGCGCGGCGATCCGAAGCTCCGTCAGGGCGAGCAGCCGCTCGACCTCCGGCGGGGGGGAGCCAAACCGGTCCTCGAACTCGGCCCGCAGGTCGATCAGCTCCGGTTCGGTCGACACCCGGGCCAGGCGGCGATAGAGATCGATCTTCAGTCGCATGTCGGGCACGTAGGAGCGAGGAACGTAGGCCTCGCAGGGGAGGTTGACCTCGACGTCGACCGACGTTCGGGCGGGTAGCTTCTTGAGCCGGCGCACGGCCTCTTCCAGGAGTTGGCAATACAGCTCGTAGCCGACCACGGCGATGTGCCCGCTCTGCTGGGTTCCCAGGATGTTTCCCGCCCCGCGGATTTCCAGGTCGCGCATGGCCAGGGCGAAGCCGGCGCCCAGATCGCTGAACTCCTCGACGGCCCGAAGTCGCCGGGCGGCGTTTGGGGTGATGTGCTTGTTCGGGTCGATCAACAGGTAGCAATAGGCCCGGTGCTTGTACCGGCCCACGCGCCCTCGAAGCTGGTGCAAATCGGCCAGCCCGTAGCGGTCGGCCTCGTCGATGAAGATCGTGTTCACGTTGGGGATGTCCAGCCCGCTCTCGACGATCGTGGTGCTCAAGAGCATGTCGAACCGGTGGTTGACGAAATCGATCATCACCCGTTCGAGCCGGCGCTCGGGCATCTGGGCGTGGCCGATTTCCAGCGAGGCCTCGGGCACGATTTGCCGGAGCTTCGCGGCAAGAACCTCGATGTCTCTCACCCGGTTGTGAACGAAATAGATCTGCCCGTTG
This sequence comes from Planctomycetota bacterium, assembly GCA_043824335.1. GTDB lineage: Bacteria > Planctomycetota > Planctomycetia > Pirellulales > Thermoguttaceae > JBDRTC01. Next base: position 13,259 of record JBDRTC010001044.1, read on the forward strand.
CGGTTCAGCTCCCGCAGCACGGCGTGGCGGATCATCTCCGGATCGAACCGGGCCAGGCGGGTTTCGATGGCGAGGCGGTCTTCCGGCGGGGTCTCCAGATTGGAGATGTCCCGTAGCCCCAAAAGCGACATGTGCAAGGTTCGCGGGATGGGCGTGGCAGTCATCGTCAGCACGTCGACGATCTGCCGAAGCGCCTTGAGCCGCGCTTTGACCTCGACGCCGAAGCGCTGCTCCTCGTCGCTGATCACCAGCCCCCGGTTGTGAAAGCGAACGTCCTTGGAAACCAGCCGGTGCGTGCCGATCACGATG
>JBDRTC010001045.1:0-8963 GCA_043824335.1 Planctomycetota bacterium
ACAGACGGCGTTCGGCACGGCCGACGCGAGCGACCGCTCCAACGGGCCTGCCGCGCCGCGCCGGTTGCTGGGATAGAAGAGCTCGATCGCCGCGTCGAACTGCGTCAACTCGGGCGGGCGGTCCATCCGGGCCAGCTCGGCCTGAAGTTTCCGATGCAACTCGTAAACCTGATGGCGGCCCATGGGCCAGCGGACGCTCGTGATGTCGTTGATCTCGTTGAGCAACTGGTAGACTCGTGCCCTGGTCAATCCCATCGTCCGAGCCGCCTGACGCACGCTGGAAGCCGGCCCGCCGACGCCCAGGCGGTGTTCGGCCAGCTCGGCGATCTGCCGGGTGGCGTCGACACGGATCTGTGCCAGAAGCGGGGCGATGAACTTCTTGAGGATCTCTTCCGCACTGGGCACGCCGGGCGTCTGAAGGGCTTGCCCAATCCAGGCCTCCACCCGGTCGATCCGCCGGGGGACGATGCGGATCACCAAGTGTTCCTGGCGGCCCATCTCGGCCACCAGGGCGTGCACACTGTGGAACACCTCGAGTATCGCCCGGATGCGCTTCTCGCCGTGCGTCTTCATTGTCCGCATCTCGGTCAGCGTCACTTGGGTGTAGGCCTCGAGCGGGGTGTTCCAGATGACGCGCGTCATGTTCTTCAGGCTGGGGGCGAACCGGCCCAAGGCCTCCCCGGCCAGGCCCCGCTCGACGACCGTCTTCCGCCACCGTGCCCAAACGACCTCGGAGACCGTCGACGGGTCGAACCCATTGGCTTCGCCGAGCGCCGACGAGGACGAGTCGCCCTTTTTCAACGCTTCGTCAAGATCCCCGGGCAACTCCGACGGATCGGTGTTGGCCGCGCGCGCGAGCAGCTTCACAAAGGAGCGGAGCTTTTTCTGTCCGATCCCCGGCGTCGACGACAGCTCGCGAAACGGCGTGCCGAGCAGGTCGTCCAGCGTTCGGCCCAGGAGAGCCAAGGGCAGCCGGCGATCGCTCGGCAGCGCCCAGTAGGCCAACGGCTTCGCCCGGTGGTCGGCGTACCGGCTCGTCAGGAGTATCTTCCGAAGATCCTCGAAGCGACCGACAACCTGGAGTTCTTCGACCGACGAAACGTTGTTGGATTTCATGATGTCGTTTCGGGGTGGGAGGTCGCCAGCGCCGCGGACCGGCCCCCAACAACACTCTCCGCGAGAGCCGGGGCACGCGTCAGCCGCACATCAGACGAACCTGGCGTGGGCAGGTGGGCAACACGACCGGCCGCCGGAGGGTCGAAACGTCGACCGCCCCAGGGCCGCCATGCCACAGACAGACTCTATTCTGCTACGCGCGAAGTCCCCGTCAAGATGCGGGAAAGCGTTTTTTTGGAAAAACCACAAAAAACAGGGGAGCGGGCCGAAACAGGCCCGTCCTTCGGCCTGAAGGCTTGAATCCTCTGCCGTGCCGGGCTATAAGGGGCCGAGCGACCCCCGTGGGTTGGGGCCAAACGAGAGCCGGTGTGATGCACGGCCGGCAATTGCAGTCGACGCGCATCGGTTGGCAGTTTCGCTCACCGAGCGCGCCGCGGGAAGGACGGTCAGTATGAAAATGCCCAACGAGCTTGGCGGTCTTGTCGCGCGGACGAACCTCGCGGCCTTCTTTCTGGCTTTTACGCTGGCTCTCCCGTCGGGCGTTCTCGGTGCCGAGAGCCGTGTCCTCGCCCCGGACGCCAAGGTGGAGCTATTGGCCGACGGGTTCAAGTTCACCGAAGGGCCCGCTTCCGACGCGCAAGGCAACGTCTTCTTCACCGATCAGCCCAACGACCGTATTCTCAAGTGGAGCACCGACGGCAAGCTCTCCACGTTCATGGAGCCCTGCGGACGCTCCAACGGCCTTTGTTTCGACGGCCGGGGGAATCTCTGGGCCTGCGCCGACGAGAAAAACGAGCTTTGGTGCATCGATCCGTCGGGCGGGGTCAGTGTGGTCGTCAAGGAGTATCAGGGCAAGCTGCTCAACGCGCCCAACGATCTCTGGATCCGCTCCGACGGCGGGATCTATTTTACCGACCCCTTCTACGAGCGGTCGTACTGGAATCGCGGGCCGCGGGAGCAGGACGGCGAGTGTGTTTACTATCTTGCACCGGATCGCAAGACCCTCGTGCGCGTGGCCGACGACCTGGTGCAGCCCAACGGCGTGATCGGAACGCCCGACGGCAAGACCCTCTACGTGGCCGACATCCGCGCCAAGAAGACCTACGCCTACGACGTGCGGCCCGATGGCCGGCTGGAGAACAAGCGGCTCTTCTGCGAGTTAGGCTCCGACGGCATGACAATCGACAGTGAGGGAAACGTCTACCTGACGGGCGACGGCGTCACGGTGTTCAGCCCGAAAGGCCGGAAGATCGAGCACATCCCCGTCGACGCCCCCTGGACCGCCAACGTCTGCTTCGGCGGCAAGGACCGACGCACCTTGTTTATCACCGCCAGCGAGGGCCTCTACGCGATCCGCACGCGGGTCGCGGGGGTGGGAAGCCAGTGAAGGGCGGCCGAAGAATGACTCGGGGACTGTCCCAATTTTCCCGCAGGGAAAATGGGACTGTCCCCCTCCCACGGCTACTTGGCGGCTGGGCGGGCACCATCGCTGAAATCCTCAAAGACGGGATGTACACCGTCCGGTGGAGCAAAGGGACGCTGGACGCCATCCACCCAGTTTTCAAGAAGCGATGCGAGAAGGACGGCCTCAAACTGGAGGAGTATTGGCTTGGCGAAGACGATCTGGGGCCCGATACCGGTGCTCCGCTCGAAATCGAGCATCCAAAGAAGATCACTACCAAACCACTTTCGCCGAAAGAACTGGAAGAACCCAGCCGGAATCGGCAATTGCTTCGTGACTACTGCTACTGGTTCCACAATTGGAGTTAGGCTCGCCATGCCCCGACGCAAGATCCATGTCAAACCCGGCACGAAAGTGGGCCTGACACTCAGCGAAGCCGAGCGAAACCTGATTCTCGGACTGATGCGCTTGGACGAGGATTACGAGGAGATTGTTCGTGAGACGCCTCCCGAGAAGGCCATCCAATTGACGCTCGACGAATGGGATGACTTCGGAGGTTACATCGCCGCTGAGGCCAACCATAATTCCGATAAGAAGCTCCAGAAGAAGCTGGACGCGATCTTCGAGAAGATCCAGAACTTGCTTGAAACCCACACCGACGAAGAGCCGCAACTGAAGGTCTTCGATCCAGAGACGGCGGACACCGAAGACTTCACCGACAAGGGTTTTTTGCTCGGACTGGCTGCCCAGCTTCAGGAGTCCAGAGAGAAGACCTCTGGCAAACCGCAAACGTGTCACCTCAAGCTGACGAAGCCACAACGGGAAGCTCTTCTTGAGCACGGCAACCTGAGTGGATCTTTGCGGGACCGCCTTCAGGACGAAGCAAGAGGGCCTCGAAACTACGAACTCGACTTGGTGGAGTTGATGGCGATGGCCATTGCTATTTCGAAAGCAGGAAAGTCCGCCACCGGTCGAGTGCAGAAGTCTCTGCTTCGTGTTGCCGTGCAAGTTGCGGCTGGCTTCACGAGCCGTGTCGGCTCGCCCAAAGAGAAAGGCAGCCGAAAGAAGAGATCGGCAGCATCCAAAGGGAAGCGACCCAAGTGACTCGGTTACGCCATCTCTCGGTCGTCGGCTAAATGAGCCTGACATTCTCGGCCCGAGGCCCTTTGGGGCCACGTCCCTCTTCATACTCCACCCGCTGTCCTTCGCTGATCTCGTGGAAGCTGGACCGTCTTAGCCGCCGGTTGCGTGACGGGGTTAACCTCCTGGCCGACTGGTGTGAGAAGGGCCTGAAAATCATTGTCACGACCCAGAGGATCGAGCTGAACGGGCCCGTGGGACGCATGATCGCCGCCGTCATGCTCGGCCTGGCCGAGATCGAGCTGGAATACCGGGCAGAGCGGCAGGCCGCGGGGATCGCAGCGGCGAAGCGCAAGGGCGTCTACATCGGGAGGAAGGACGGGACGACCAAGGCGGACCCCATCCGGGCGCAACAGCTACACCACCAGGGCTTGAACCACGGCGAGATCGCCGAGGCGCTGGGCGTGTCGCGTCGGACGAGCGGCTGGAAGACTACTTGATATGGAGCCATGGCGTGGCAAGGCCGGCTTTTTGGCACAGGTCAATCGTGGCGGTGAATAATGGCAAGCCGGTGGCGGCGGACCAGAGACCGAGTTGGGTGCCCCGGGAGCCACAGGCGAAACAGCGGTAGCGGACGGTGTGGCGGTCCGCGTTCACTCCGGAAACCGGCCCGAATTCTCTCGCCCCCGGCTCAACCGTCAGTGCCTTGATGGTCGGGTTCGGCCGAAATTCTGATTCGGAAGCGATGAAAACCTGGTTTTTGAGGAGTTCGAGTGTCGGCTGAGTGTTTTGACCGCACGGGTTGTGAAACTTGGGCGGACCGGGGAAGGGCCGTTTCGGGGGCTCGCTTCTTCTTGTTGGAGCATCAGCGATGGGAAAACCCCAACGGGCCGGGTCGACCTCGCAACGGAATCACTTCCCTGTCAGACTCGCAAACGTGTAGTTGCGCTCCCGCACGGGGACCGTAAACGTCCCGTCCTTCAACTCCAGCGGCTTGCCCGTGCGCTCGTCGACGGCCGTTACCACCTTGCCCTCCAGGCCCAATGCCGTGAGGTCCACCGTCACCGTCACCTCGATGGGGTTGGGAAGCCGGTTGGTGACCGGGATAATAAACCGGCCGCCGGGTGTCTTGTACAGCGACACCAGGGCCTCAGGCGTCGCCGTTTTCACCGGGCAGTTGTCTTCCCAGTAGCCGACGAAGTCGGCGTTGATCAGATCGAGTCGCTTGCGCAGCCCCCACCATTCGCCCATGGCATCGCGGTTCATGAAGCCCCCGGTCGTGTTGACGTCGGTGACGGCACACATGGCCAGCAGACTATCCGACGGCTGCGGGCCATCCAGGTCGGACTTATCGGCCGTGCCGCGCATGAACTCCGGCAGAAACGTGTGCACCAGGCCGCTGGCATGGTCGGCGTATTCCACCCGCCAAGCCACGTCGTCCAGTGTATCCATGTACCACCACTTGTTGCCACGCAGTTGATGCGTGTTCTCCTCGCCCGGCAGCCAGAAATCGGCAAACGCGTGCACCGGCGGCACCAGCTTGGCGTGACTGTGAGTCATCCACCACCGCCGCTCGTCGGGGAAGCTGCGGACGATCGCGGCCAACCGCTTGGAGAAATCGCGCTTGCTGAGAATCGTGTACGTCACGCCCGTCTTGCCGAACTGGTCGGTAAAGCGGTGGCCGTGGTAGGGGTTGTCGCAGGCCATGACGCCGTCGGTATCCATATACAGGCCCGGCACGCCGCACTGGCGCAGGAATTTGTCGCCGCAGTACAGCATGAATTCCTGGAAGCTTCGGTCGCCGGGGCAGACCGCCGCCAGGCGGTAGGGCACCCACGCCGGGCGAAACTGGGTCGCGTCGTTGACGTTGGAGTACGAGGCCGCGAAGGAACTGGCCCACAGCTTCTCGTACAAGTTGTAGGTCGGGTTGTGATCGGGCGTGCAACTGGTGCAGCCATAGTACAGCAGCTTGACGCCCTCGGCCCGCTGGGCTGCGTCGAATTTGCGAACCGCTTCGACGTTGAGCACCTTCCAGTGGCCGTCCTGTTCGGAATAGCCCGTCATCCAGTTGCGGGCGTTGATGTGTTTGGTGGGACCGTGCATGCCGAAGTTCCAGGCCCGGCGGTCCTTCGCCAGGGGCTTCACGGGGGTGGCCTGGAAGCCGAACGTGTAGCTTTGCGGACGCGCCATGCGGACATCTTGGCCGATAATCGTTAGCTCGATGAAGGCCTCGATGCCGGCCTGCACGACCACGGTCCTGGCTCCGGCGGGGTTGACCCAGCCGGCTTCCGACTCGCAGAAGTAGAGGAAGCCCTCCGTCTCGGTGCAGGCCCAGAGGAACGGCTGGAAGGCGTCTTCGTGCCGCTTGCCGTCCCAGGCGATGCGTCCGGTCTTGATCATCCCCATGTGCGTGCCGCCGCGCAGGTATTTGACCAAGTCGCTGCGGAGTGGTATGCGAAGCACGAATCTGTGTACGTCGCAGCCTTCAGGCGCCGGTTTCAGGGTGACGGTGGCCACGGTCAGGCCATCGTACTCCATCCACATCGACCAGTCGGCGTCGATGCCCGCCGGGCCAAAGTTCCCCGTGCCGACAATCTCGGCCCGGTGCGGATCCTGGCGAAGCGGCTTCGAACCGGTGGAAACCAACTCGCCGGTCCCCGCGGGTGTGGTGAGCGTCATCGTGATGGGTCCGGCCAGGACGTTGCGCCCCCGGTTGACGGCTTCCTTCAGAAACGGGCCGTCAAAGGCGTAGGTACGGCCCCAGCACGAGACTCTTGCATCGCCTTGATACTTCAGAGGCGTCCAGGGATCGAGCACCTGATCCGAAATACCGACCTGCGAGTCGGCCCAGGGGAGTTCGGGCATTTCCAGCGTCTTGATCATCTCCAGCGGACGCGCCATCCCGGCGGCCCTCAGCCGGCAGGTTAGTTCGTAGTCGCCCGCTTCGTACGCGCACGGGATTGTGAACGTGCCCGTCGGCTGATCCAGCGGGAATGAGGCAGCGCCCTTGTCGGCCTTGGGGCCGGCCAGCGATACGTCGAGCGCGGCCTTGCCGGCGGCGACCAGCGACAGCCATTCGGGTTCCACGTTCGACAGGTCGGCGATCAGTCCCAGTTTCTTGTTCACCGGGTCGGGCAGCCAGGCGATTTCGACGGGCTCGTTGGCCATGAACCGCGTGGAGAAGGAAAGCAAGTCCTGCGCGTCTGCCTTCATCACGATCGAGAGCACGCCTTCCTTGACGTCCTTCAGCCGCTTCGTGATCCGCGTCTGGTTGTTGAAGTCGGCCGTCTCCTGGAACACCGTGCCGCTTTCCGACTTTACGGAAACGTCCAGTTTGCCCGGGCCGCCGATGGCGGCAGTCGCGTCCAGGGTCCCCGTGTTCAGAGCTGGTGACAGGTCCAGGCTGGCCCCTCGCGTGCTGTCGGTGAAGATGAGGCGGCCGTACTTCTCGGGTTCCAGCAGAAATCCGCCCTGGATGTAGGCCCAGCCGGTGTAGATGGTCCGTGCGGGCTTGGGTCGCGCCCAGTCGCGGCAGAAGTTGCCCAACCACGTGTCGCCGGCCTGCGGCGTGCCGGCGTCCAGGTCGGCGAAGGGGATCGCCGCTTCGGCCGTCCAATGATCGTCGGCGACGGCAGTCTTGACCGAAACCCTACCGTTCCAGTGGCTCTGTCCATGCCGGGCGTCGTACACCACCGAGGCCGCGTTGAAGACGAACTGGAAGAAGTCCTTCGGGGTCGTCGGGGCGGGGGTCAGGAACAGCTCAAAGGCGTCGTCTTCCCAAACGTTTCCGTCACGCTCCCTGGCAGCGACGAGCGGCGGCTCCGAATTCTTGTCGGAACGAAACCCGACGTACAGGTTCGCGTCGTCGTAACAGATCGAGGCGCAGGCCCACTGCGAGTGCGGATACGTCGTGGCTGCGTTGATGAGAATCGGCACCCGCGAGGCGGTCGACCACGTGCCCTCATCGAGCCGGCCGTCGACCAATACTGGCGTCGAAGCCCTCGGCACGATCAGCGCCGGCGGGGGGAGCTCGCCGCCGATGTCGGCCAAGTAGCGCTGCAGAATGCGGTCGGCCGACAGCGGACCGCCGTGGATTTCGAAGTCGTCGATCAGCGACCGGTCCTGGCCGTTGTGGAAGGTGCCGTCTCCGCTGTGAAAGATCGGGACGAGGCGGAACTTGCCCTTTTCGAACTTCGGGAACCGGATGCCTTCGATTTCCTTGCGCTCGCCGAGGCGACCGTTAACGTAGATGGCCAGGTGTCGTTCGTCCCAGGTGACGTCGATCTTGTGCCACTTCCGCGATTTCCAATCCGCCCTGCCGTTGAATTGGTACAGCTTCGAGCCGGCACGTCCGCTCTCGCCCTGGTTCATCACCACGCGGGCCGCCCCGGGCGAATTCGGGCTGTCGATGTACATACCGAACGGCACTCCGTCCTCGCTGCCGTAGACTTGGAAGAATTTCTTGAAGCGGCCCTCGGTGTCGTTCCAGTTGTAGGGCCTGGCCCAGAAGGAAATCGTGCCGGCCGACAGGTTCAGGTTGCCTCGGATCTCGTAGGCGCATTCTTCCCCGTCGCCGAGCACCAGGGCCGTCTTCTTGTTAAAACCTTCCTTGGCCGTCAGACCCAGGTCGCGGGTCAACGACGACTTGGGGTTGCCCTGGGCGACCTGAGCGTTGGCCGTCAAGTCGTCGAACGTCACGCGAAGCAGCAATTCGGGTTCCTGTGCCGGTAACCGGGACGACACCAAGAGCGCCGCCGCCGACAGCCGCAGCAGCCATCGTGTAAACCAAGGTTGCATGGGGTGGGTCATTATCGTTGCTGCTCGAAATCCGGATTGGTCGGCGGGATCGCCTGACTTGGCGCCGTCGGAAGTTCCCTGACGCCCCCGTATGCGGGGAGAGCGGTCACGACGCCGGCCGTTTCCACGGCGAGCAGTGGGCATGCGTCTTCGACGCTCTGCCAACACAAGAGGTCCGGCAACACGGTGGATGCCCCGGCCAGCCTCGCGGACCAAAGGGAATCGTGATGTTCAGCCACGATACGGTTCCTCCGTCTACCACATACGAAGTCGATAGCGACGGAAAATCCGAAACCGACGCTCACGTTTCGCTGGCTCCCATGTGACTGCGAACTTCCACTCGCATTGCTCATTCTATCCTTGAAATCCCCCGTAGCAAGATGGTTGGGCGGGCAATAACGAACCAGCTCCTGAAGGCGATCGCAGTGCACGAGCACCGCGTGCCCAACCACCAGCGGCTCGATCCGGGCTGCAATCCGCACACACCCCATCGTCGCCCTTGCCCCCGAGCCCCGACCCTCTATATATGTGGGAACATTTGGGGCGCTCGGCCAGGGTGACAAGTGAT
>JBDRTC010001046.1:0-6997 GCA_043824335.1 Planctomycetota bacterium
CTTTGACCAGGAGGATCAACAATGGAAGGAGATTCTCCTGGAAGATCGTCATGCGGGGCCGGCGGAGACGGCCGCCGCGAGGATCGACTTTGGGAGTTGGATGGCAGGCCTTCCCAGCCGGTTGCGAGGAATCGCCTCGACCTTGGCACTGGGGGAGAGTACTGCCGCAACGGCTAAGCAGTTCGAGGTCTCCCGAGGTCGGATCAGTCAGATCAGGCGCGAGCTGTTCCACGCGTGGAACCGATTTCAGGGTCAAGATGGCGTCGGAACCCGCGCCGGGTTAACGCCAGCCTGATTTCCGGTTCAGCCGTTCTTCCGACGGGTGCGCAACAGATGCGCACTACTCGGGTGCGCAACGGATGCGCACTACGACAGCGTTCCGGTGGACGCGAATCAGCCGGGTTGTGGCAAAACGCTCAAGCCGGAGTGTAGACCCCGGGCGGCGCATCCCGGCTTGCCGTGTTTGTATCTGGCCTGGATGTTAGGGAGCCCTCAGGAACTTTTCGGGGGCCCGCCGAGAGCCTTCTGTCGCTGGGGACGAGCTTTCTTACCCTCTCCTCTTCCCTCAGAATCGCGTCAGCGAGCCGCTGGGGGCCTCCTGACCAACGTGACTCGTGAGGGGCCGATGGACATCAAGCCGACAACTTGCAGGCAGGTTTTCTGGCGCATATACTCGCCCGCAGACTGCCGTGCCTTCACTTGACTGCATCAGGAGGGTTCCCAAGATGAAACGCCGCCTCACCGCAACCGTGCTGGGCGTGTTGTTGGCGGCGGCTGTTCCTGCCGCTGCCGCGGACCGCCCCGAGCCGCGCCGCAATCCGCCCTCAGCCGTCCATCAGGAACTGCAGCAGCGGATTGAACGGGTGCTGGACCGCTGGTGCCGTTGGCTGTCGGGCTACGTCCGCCCGGTACCGGGCACGGACCTGTACACGATCAGCCCCAATCTGAAGCAAACCGGCCATCCCTACCGCAACGTGGCCGGCAACCAGTTCGCCGCCGCGGCAGCGGCCTATTGGCTCGCACGAACGAAGCCCGACGAGCCGGTGGCGCGGCCGCTCCGCGGGCTGGTCAAGCTCTCCCTGGTCAGCCACACGGCTGTGCCGCCCATCGAGCACCCTATGGTCCTCAAGTGGGGGGCCAGAGGCAACTTCTGGGGCGGCGACGATTGGCACGCCGACTTGTTTGCCGGCACGTCGGGCATGCTCATGCTTCCGGGACTGCCCCCGGCGGAACGTGAGCAACTGCTGAAGATCCTCGCGTGGGAGGCCGACTGGCAGATCGACGTCGGCGTCGGGAAAGGACGGACCTTGCCCCGGCTGGGCGGCTCCTCGGTGGGAGAGTCGAATGCCTGGTCCACGACGCTGATCCAGGCGGCGCGGGTGGCCCTGCCTCACTCGGCGCGGCAGAGCGCCTGGCGGGAAGCGGCCATCCAGTATTCGCTCAACAGCATCTCCATTCCCGACGACGTGACCTCTGACCGCGTGATCGGCGGCAAGCCGCTGAAAGATCGAGTCAAAGGGGCCAACTTCGAGCCGGGGGGGATCCAGGAGCACCACGGGTTCTATCATCCCGGCTACATGGGCTGGCCTCTGGCCCTCCAGGCATACGCCCAAATGATGGATGATATGCTTCCCGAGGCCGAGCGGAATCCCGACGTCTATCTGCACAATTGGCGGCTCGCCTTCGACCGCATCAAGCAGGGAACGTTTGCCAACGGCCGGTTCATCCATTGTGCCGGCGATGACTGGAACGCCTACGGCTACGGCAACGACCACATCCTGCCGATCGGGATCTTCGCCGGGGCCAGGTTCCGCGACCCCGACGCCGTGCGGCTGGCCTCCGAGTGGCTAGCCCTGGCCGAGAAGCAGCAGGCCCTGACCGGCGGGCCGATCCAGGGATCGCGGTTGGCCCGCCTCCAGCACGACTACCACAACGACTTCGCCTGGTACGAGGCCATCAGCGGGGCCACGCTGGCCTGCGCCCTGTGGGTACTAGAGCACGCGGACACGTCGGCGATGCCGCCCCCGGCCACTGAGGAGCAATACAACTCCCGCAACGTGGGAACCTACTACGAGCCCAACGCCCGGCTCGTCTGGTGCCGCGACCGCCACCGCTGGGCGTCGTGTTCCTGGCGGTCCGCCTACGGAGAGTGGCAGGCGATCGTGCAGCCGATCGCCCTGCCGCACTTACTGAAGTTCAACCACAACTCGACGGGGATTCTTCAGGTGGCCGGCGAGGTTCCCACGAAGAGGATCCTCGCCTACCGCACCAGCCCGCTCGAAGGCGGTTTCTGGTCATTGGGGACGATCGAGTGGGCGGCCACGGCGCCGCGGCAGGGCAAGCCGCTGGTGCGGCAGTATCAAGTGCTGGTCGCCCTGCCAGAAGGGCCCTCGGTCTTCGTCGATCTCTGCGAAGCGCTGGAGCCCATCGAGGTGCAACAGAGCGTAGGACTGGGACTCCGCCTGGCTGCCGACGTGTTCAACGATCATCAGGTGCACCTGAAGGCCGGCGGGGCAGAGAGGATCTTTCCTCCGCATCCCCAGTGCGACACCTGGCACGACCTGGCGGCGCGGTCGGTGACCATCGAGAAGCTGCTGACGATCCATGCCTTGGCGGGCGATGGGAGCTTCCAACTCATGCAGAAGCGGCGGCGGGCGCCCGACTTCAGCGAAAGCCCCTATCGCGGCGACTCGGTCGCGGTGGAGGAATCGTTGCTGGGGCATGAGCTGTACTTCGGCCTGCCGGCCGGCGTGCCGCCCCGCAAAGTCTCTGCCGGGCAGTGGTTCCGCAAGCTCGTGCTGGTGAGCTATTGCGACCCGCAGCAAACGCCGAGCCAGCCTTCGGGCAGCGTCACCGGCGAGCCGCCGTGCCTGGCGGTCCATCTGCCCGAGGTCCGCCGCACGGTCGTCATCAACTTCGCGGACCGCGAGGGGACGGCGGGACCGGCCAAGGTCGGCCCGCAGAGCGTCGTGATCCTGGCCCAATGACCGGTGTTCCCTGCGGTAATGCACGGTGCGGCACCGCGGGCGGATCGTCGTCGGTTGGTATGCCGCACTGGCTTGTCTCGGCCGGCCTGTCAAGAAGTGCGGACGACAGGCGAGGATGACGGTCACCGGTGGAACCGGGGCAGCATTGTTAGAAGACGGGCCTCTGCCCGTCGTCGGTCTTGCCCGTGCATGGCCAGTTACGGCCGCGCACGGGCAAACCCGGCGGTTCCTACGGCACGGCTTGTGGATTCCTCTTTCTTATCTCTTGGTGGCCATTCGTGCGACTGAATTGTCGTTAATGCTGAGTCACGAGTGTCAGCCGGACATTGTGTCCGGGCTTCTTCGACGCGGTTCTTCAGCCCCTGTCGTTTCTGCTGCGACGGGTCACAGACGGCCACGATCTGGGCGTCCGGCATGGCCAGCAAGTGTGTGGCCAGTTGTCCGGCCCGGTCCCCCGCGCCGATCATCCCCAACGTGATTCGCTCGCTGGGTGCCGACTGGTTATCCTTGCCCAGAGCCGCCGCAGACACGATGGTCGGAACTGCCGTCGCCGCGGCCGCTGCACGCAGGAAACGGCGGCGCGTGAAGGGCGTTTGCTCTTGATCGGCGTGTCGAATCATCGTCTCTGTCCCTTAGTCCCTTGGGAATCGGTGGTGTCGGCTTCAAGATCCCCAAGAGCAAACTGGATGCCCGCCAGGTAGTGCTTGAGGATCACCGGCCGCCAGTAGACGTCCTTCTGATGGCCGAACTCGCAATAGAACACACGGCCCTGACCGTAGCTGCGGACCCAACTCAATCCGAAGTCGCCGTCCTTCCGAGTGATACCGGGCACGGTCATGTCGGTCCGGTCGGTGTCGAGACTCAGCAGCACGCGCAGCTTATCGCGAGAATAGTCTCGAAACTCGAAAATCTCGTCGGTATGCAGGAAGGACGAGCGAGCAAAACACGCCACTACCGGATGCCCCGGATCGTCGAGCTTGACCGTAACCGTGCTGCCGGTGTTCCAGGGGTGGCTGATCGAGTAGGCGCCGAGCATCTCGGTATACTCCGGCCAGTCGAGATGGGCCGCGCAATGGATGCCGATCAGCCCACGGCCACTGCGGACATATTCCAGAAAGTTCTTCCGCCTCGCAGGATCCTTGACGGGGTTTCCACAGTTATTGTTGAACAGTACGGCGTCGAACGTTGCCAGCTTGTCCCGGTCGAACATGGCCGGATCGTCGCTGAGTATGGCCCTGTAGGCCCCGTTCTTCTCGCCGAGGATCCGAAAAGCCTCTGCCCCCCATGGAATGGACTGGTGCCGGTACTCGCTGGCCAGCGAGAAGACCAAGAGCTTGCGCGGCTTCTTCGGTTTGGCCGGCGCGTCAAACGGCGCCGCCGCGCGAATCCTTGCCAAGTCTTCCGGTGGAATCTCGGCCCGGCCTGAAGACACGGCGAGGATTGCCAATGCGAGAAACCCGCCCACGACAGCTCGAAGTTGGTTCATGATGATGTCTCCTCAAGCGGCGGGGAATCTACGATCGGTGCCTGCTCGAAGCGTTCACTGGCTGCAGGACGAATCATCACGAATGGTCTGAGCGTGTGCTCGATTTCATGTTCAGCGAGGCAGATCGCAAAAAACTTCGCGAAGCGGGGGAACGTCCTCCGGGCCAGAGTCCATTTCAGATCTACCGCGGCATCGCCGGTTGGGGGAGAGCACGGCGGCTCAACGGTTACTGCTGGACGGCATCAATCGACGTAGCCTGCTGGTTCGCGACTCGGTTTAGCCTGGCCCATCCTGCTGTGCTTGTCGCCACAGTTCCAGCCGATGAGGTGCTAGCCTACATCAACGATCGAGACGAGGAGGAGTTCATTTGCAGGCCGAAGGATCACAAGCGACTCACCCTTTGTGTGTCTGATATGAAACACCGGGCGAGAACACATACTCACCGGCTTGACGAAAGCCGGAGGGAAAAACTGAAGACTCTGAGGATGACACATCCCCGATCTTGATGTCCGGTGCGAGGGCACTACCACTTGTGGTACGGCCAGCCTCGCTCCGGAAGGACTGACCCGCAGAAGGCAAAGGTGCAGTTTATGAGTGACGTTAGTTTGGCTGCCCATCCACCTTCCCGAGAATCACTAAACCTTCTGCTGATTTCGGCCAAGGACGCCGCGGCCATGTGTGGGATGTCGTTGCGGACCTGGTGGAGAAAAGACGCCGCGGGGCATGTGCCGGCGGCGGTGAGGATCGGTGGGGGCAGCATGAAGCGATGGCGGGTCGAAGAGTTGCGTCACTGGTGCGAGGCCGGGTGCCCGCCCAGGAAGGAATGGGAGAGCATAGTCACGGCAAATTCAAAGGGACGGTGAACGATGGCGAGCATCTACCGGAAGAAGTACAAGAAGAAAGACCCCGAGTCCGGTGAAACGGTCAAGCGATACTCTCGCAAGTACTGGATCAAATACCGCGACGGGGATGGGCAGGTGGTCCGGGTGCCTGGATGCACGGACAAGGCGGCGACGCTGCAACTCGCTGCTAAGCTGGAACGGGAGGCTGAACTGAAGAGGGCGGGCGTCCACGATCCCTTCGAGAAGCATCGCAAGCGTTCCCTGTTGGACCACCTGGAAGACTACGACAGCTTCCTGCAGGCCAAGGGGGATTCGGAGAAGCATGTGTACCAGGTGATCAGCCGGGCAAGAAAGGTCATCCATGGATGCAAGTTCGTTTTTCCCTCGGATATCTCGCCCGCGAGAGTGCAAGAGAGGTTGGCTGAGCTTCGGCGGCAGGGTAGTTCAGCTCAAACGGTCAATTTCTACATGCAGGCGATCAAGCAGTTCGTTACTTGGATGGTCCGGGACCGACGGGTTCCCGATAATCCGCTCTGTGTGCTGACGCCGGCGAACGTCCAGAAGGACCGGCGACATGATCGTCGGGCCCTTGCAGAAGAGGAATTGGGCTGGCTTCTGGACACAGCCGAATTGGGTCCCGTTGTCGAAGCTGTGTCCGGCCTCAGGCGAGCGAAGATCTACCTGTTCTCAGCGTTCACCGGCCTGCGGAGGAAGGAGTTGGCCTCGCTGACCCCTCGTTCTCTCCACCTGGATTGTGACGTGCCGACGGTCACGATCTCGGCTGCCTATACCAAGAACGGCCGTCAAGACAAACTGCCCCTCCATCCCGTGGTTGCGGAGACCATGCGGCAGTGGATGGTGATGGAGAAGTTGGGGCAGGACGCTCCTCTGTTCCCTTTGAGAACGGCGAGCGGAAACTACCGCCGGACCTCGAAAATGATGCAGCGTGATCTGAAGGTCGCACGGAACAGATGGATCGGCAAGGCCAAGACTCCAGAGGAACGAGCAAAGAGGGAAGCCTCTGATTTCCTGACCTACCGTGATCACGATGGGCTATTCGCCGACTTCCACGCCAACCGGCACACGTTTGTCAGCAGCCTGGGGAAGGCTGGGGTCCATCCCAAGCTGGCCCAGGCCCTGGCTCGGCACAGCACGATCAATCTGACGATGAACGTCTACACCCATGTCGGGTTCGACGGGAAGGCCAGGGCGGTAGCGTCCCTGCCGGTTCCCAAGTCGCCCACTTCGGAGGGTGGTGACGAGCCGGTTGAGGTTGACGAGGACAGCGGCCCGGCGGCAGGAGTGGTGCCCAGAGTGGTGCCCTGTGGTGCCCAAAACGGTGCCCAACGGCTGTCTCGGAATGGTCGGCCGATGGCACGGAATGACAATGATGAGCCATCCGACCGGGCAGACGAAGCCTGTCGAGAGAGCGACCGCAAGTCGCTGCCAGAAAAGGGGTTTGGCAAGAAAAGGGAAGAGATGGCAGTGGTTGACACTGCCATCTCGGAGGGTGCAATCAAAGCACGCCCGGCAGGATTCGAACCTGCAACCCTCGGTTCCGAAGACCGATGCGCTATCCAGTTGCGCCACGGGCGCTCGATTGGGGAGGCCGGGCTCCCGGCGGGGGTTTCGGGGAGTCCGGTCCTTCGTGGGCACTTTTGGCTTCGACAGCCGGCTTCCCG
>JBDRTC010001047.1:0-3951 GCA_043824335.1 Planctomycetota bacterium
CAAAGATCGCCCAGAGCGGAAAGACCATCAGGAAGAGCCGCACGCCGTCGTAGACCGGTGTCCCCGGCCAAGCGAACAAGAGCAGCATGAACAGCAGCGACCCCATCACCAGCAGGTAGCCCGGGTCCGTCTTACGCACTCGACGATTCGCCCAAGCCCCCAGGAGTCCCAGCAGCAACAACCCGAGCGGCAAGGCCACCACGAACATCACCAGCGGATAGTGCCAGGGGACCTCGTGATCAGCCCAGACCCGGCCGGCATAGAAGACGTGAACTGCCTGCCTTCCGGTTGCGGTGCCCAGAAGTTGCCGGAAGTGTGCGATCGGCGCCAGCCACAGCCACGGCCATCCGGCGAAAAACGTGGCCAGGCCGGCCGCGGCCCAAACGACCAGCGGCAGCACAGCCCGCCGCCTTAACCGCCACACGAGCCACAGAGCGACCGGCGGCAGCACCAAGAGCCCGTGGATTCGCACGAGCATGGCCAGCCCCCAAACAACGCCCGCGGCGGCGTAATACCAGGGCCGGCCGCCCCGGGCGTCGGCTTCGGCCACTGCCAGCACGGCAGCCACGAAGAAGAGCGCCGTCAGCGTGTCGAGAGCCGCCAGATGCCCGTGGGCGAATACGCGGGGCACGAGCACCACGGCCACCGCCGCGACACAACCCGCCACCGGCCCGTCCACCCGTGTCGCCCAAAGCCCCACGAGCAACACCAGAAACCCGATCGCCAAAGCCGCAGCAAATCGGGCCGGCACGATGGAAATGATCCCCAGGTCATCCGGAGCCATGTCGAACAGATGATGCACGCCCCCGAGAATCCCGTTCCCCAGCGGCGGATGGACGGGCAGCCCGTCCGCCGGCCAATCAAAGTTCGCGGCCACGTTGGCCGGCCGAAAGAACCCCACCCCCTGCTGTCTCAAGGCCAGCACCAGTCGTTTGCCGGCCGCCACGTGGTACCCCTCATCGCACGTCACGCCCGGCCCGCCCCCCTCCGGCGCAAGCGTCGCGAGCGTCGCCACCGTGGCCGCCAAAGAGATCAGCACCGGACCGGCCACGCGCAGTACGATTCGCTCGCTTGCCCCCTCACACTCGTCGACATCTCTCTGTCGTCGTCCGGTCTTGGCCATACCCTTCATGGTATCCACCAAAAGGCGGGCCGGGCAAGCAGCGACGGATGCGGGCTGACTGGAGAACCTCAGAGCTGGGCGCGGGCTCGGCCTGTTCGGCCTCGAACCCGATCGCGTCGATATTCGCCTCGCGATCAACCGGCGACTCGAGCGGCACCGGGAGCGCAAAAAAGAAGATGGGGCAGGCCGGGCCCGAGAGACGCCCGACACTGACTGCGGCCGACTCGTTCGGCCGCCCCATCGTTTTTTCCGGGGCGAAAATTATCCGCCGCGGGGGTCTGCCGCGACGGGTTATTCAAGCCGGCGAATCGTGGTGGACTCGAGGCTCCCGGTGGAGGGAGACGCGACTCAAACGAGTTCCTTCTTGGCACCGATGAGGGTGCGGAGTCGCTCAGCCAAAAGGGCGGCGTCGAACGGTTTCTTAAAGGTCTCATTGATGCTCGAGCGATCGAAGCTCGTCGAACCGCCGTCGTCGGGCAGCAGGGCGATCAGGATCACTTCGGCGAAGGCGCTGTTGCGTCGCAGATTCTGACAAATCTGCAAGGCCTCAGGCCGGCCGATCGAGAAGTCAACAATGATGCAGTCCGGGTGAAAGCTCTCTGCTTGGATCCCGGCGTCGAAACCGCTGGCAGCCACCGCCATCTTGAACGAACGCTCCAAGGGTAGTTCTCGTTTGAGGTTTTCGATCAAGACCTGGTCTTGGGCTACAACCAGCACTTTGGCCATGGCCTCATCTTCCAGGTCGCCCAAGGGCATTCCGTGCTCCTTGAGAAACTTGATCAAGTACTCTCGCGGAATGCGTCGGTCTTGCGATCCGGGGATGCGGTAACCCCTCAGGCGGCCCGAATCGAACCACTTGCTCACGGTTCGCGGGGCCACCTTGCAGATCTTGGCGACCTGACCAGTAGTGAAAACCTTCATTGCAGGCTCTCCGATATATCACTCGCTAAGTTCCGACCTGGCTTCGGTCGGATCGATCCGGCCGAAACGCTCGGGCCCCATGTCTGCTGACCGACGGCCGCCCGTCGTTCCATCACTCAGGCTGATTTAGCCCGGCGGCCATCCGCAAACAGCTGGGTCGGGGCACGACACGACTCGCTACAGGTTGGCTATGGTTCAGCTCCCTCTGACCCTCGCCGTAATAATCACATCGGCAACGTCGGTATCCGGAAGTCAGTGAAAATCCGTAAAATAGAGAAGGCATGTTCCAGCCGACTTATCGCGAATTCCAGGACTTCTCGGCACAATTACCAGGCGAACAACACACGACGGGGAGAGACCCCAAGACAGTCCGCGGCCAAAACGGCCCGACAGACCGGTCAAGGCGTGCCTTCTGAGGCAGATTGTCCCCCCTTCAGGCCGTCCTAAAGGACGATGGCAACATGCACAAAGTCCTTCGCGGAACGAACCTTCCGAAGATTAGTTTCGAATCCAAACCGGGTGTAACTTTAGAAAGTTTCTCCTGTCGTGACGAACACACCGGTCGTATCGCTGCTGACGAACGTGCCGATCCTAACGATTCGGGCGGCAACATCGCGTGCCGCCATCGAGTGACTTCTCGCTGGGAGTGGCGATGAAATGGACTCTCCCGATCAAGAACACCGCGACACTTACACAAGAAAAACATTTCGCGCCGACCAGGATTTCTACGCCAACAGCGAAACCCAGCTGGAAAGAACGGGTTTTAACGGCACACGAGACCGCCAGACGGGACACTTCGCCCCAAACGCCCCCCCCACCCTGGCGGGCTATCAAGGCTGTGATGACGGGTGCCACGGACATCGTGCCCGTGCTTTCACGGCAGCACCGGCGAGACGCCAGTGGCACCCAACCCGTCATTTCGAGCTTGACGGACCACTAGCAGGCCATCGGCCCTCATTCGGCGTTGGCCTGGTCGACGCGCTCTTGCCAGAAGTCCCGCGCGCGGCGGTGGCATTCAAGAACCTCACGCTGCTGGGCCGGATCGGCGAGCTTGATCTGCCGGGCGCGCTGGTAGACCCAATCGAGCAGGAACTGCGCCGAACGCTTGCTGATCCGGGGCTGATACCCCATCTCTACGTAATATGGGCCGGTCATGGCGAAGCGATATGTCTTACCCAGGTCGATCACCGCGCGAGCCAAGAACCAGCCGCTGCGCGTGAACGCGAGATTGGGGAGCCGGCCGGTCTCGGCGTACTTGTCGAACCGGATCGAGTGTGCTACCTCGCCGTCCTTAATCAATTCTATGTAACTGATCGGTTCTCGGGTCGAGAGGGTCAAGCCAACCTCGAACTCCAGTTCCTGCCCCTCGTCGGCGTGGAAAACGTGGCCCGGCAACTGGCCGCAGACCGTCGGCCGCAGGAGCGGACCGTTCGTGACGACCACGCGCCCGGCGCGCAGGCCCTCCCACCACTTCTCGTACGTGAACTCGCCATCGACATGTACGTACGCCCGGTTGTACCCCACCGGATTCGGCATCACGCCCGATCCGCTCCCGGCGGAGGGTGGAATTCGCAGCCCGCAATTGAGCAGGTGAAAATAGATGTCCTGCGACCAGAGGCCGCTTCCCTGCACGCCCGGGTAGCGGGCCTTGTCGCGGGACTTTCCACCGGCCTCGTCGTCGATCACCTGGTCGCGGGCCAGTCCGCCGTGGATGACTTGGATCGAGTCGACCTGATCGTGGGCAACCAGCATCGGCAGGTCCCACCAATAGGGTCTGGTCACGTCAACCCACGCACCAGCGTGCTCGCGAGCTTGATCTACATAAATTGTGGGGGGAGGAGACTCCTCCGAGGCTTGGTCGAGTCCAAGGGGACCCGGCAAATTGAAAAACAGCAATGTGCCGCCGG
>JBDRTC010001048.1:0-2007 GCA_043824335.1 Planctomycetota bacterium
CTCGGTTTGTTCGCATGAAGCGGGATTTGGGCCGCCGTGCCGTCGGCCGCTAAACAACGGCGTCGACTGCGTGGGCAAGCACGTTTAGCGGCCGACGTAACGTCGGCCCGTGCGTTGCAAACTTCAAGAGCGCCGGCTATCATTAGCACAATCGCGGCACGGGCATCCCCAAAACGGAGCCGGCTTGATGAGTGACGACCGAGAGCGGAAAGAGAACCTGGAAAGAATCCTCCATTCGGCCAGCTACCGCGTGGCGTACAAGGATGCCGAATTCCTCAGCGACCCGAAGCTGCGTCCCATTCGCATGGAGTTGGAGCTTCTGAAGCCGGAGCTGGCCTTCGAGGAGCAGCAGATCCGCTCCACGATCGTGGTGTTCGGGGGCACGCGAATCGTGGAGCCGGCCGCGGCGAAGCGGAGCCTCGAGCTGGCCGACACGCCCGACGACCCGCGCCGCCGCCGCGCCGTAGATCGGGCCCGGCAGATCCTCGCCAAGAGCCACTATTACGACGTCTCCCGCGAGTTCGCCCGGCTCGTCTCCTCGGCGTGCCAGCAGGACGGGCAGTGCGACTACGTGATCGTCACCGGCGGGGGGCCGGGGATCATGGAAGCGGCCAACCGCGGGGCGCACGACGTCGGAGCCAAGTCGATCGGCCTGAACATCCGACTCCCCCACGAGCAGCAGCCGAACGCGTACATCACGCCCGATCTTTGCTTCCAGTTCCACTACTTCGCCATGCGGAAGTTTCACTTCATCCTCCGGGCGAAGGCGTTGGTGGTCTTTCCCGGCGGGTTCGGCACGCTCGACGAGCTGTTCGACGCGCTCACGCTCCGCCAGACCGGGCGCATGCAAGAGATCCCCATCGTCCTGTTCGGCCGCGAGTACTGGGAGCGGCTGATAGACTTCGAGTTTCGGGCCGACGAGGGCTCGATCGACGACGACGACCTCGACCTGTTCCGCTACGCCGACTCGGCCCAAGAAGCCTGGGACATGATCCAACGCTTCCACCAAAAGTACGGCGGCGGATCGCCGTGAGGGAATGAACATGTCGATGAATCCGCTCCGTAACATTCCCTCGGTGAACGAGCTGCTGGAGAGTCCTCCACTGCGCTCGCTGGTCGACCGGATCAGCCATAGCGCGGTCGTTTCCACCGTGCGGACCGTGCTCGAAGAGGTCCGCAGCGAGGTGCAAAGCGCGGCGGTCGAGCGGACGCTGCCGAGTGTGGCGGAGCTGGCCGAACGGATCGCCCGGCGCGTGATGGAATCGGAAACCTCCTCCCTGCGGCCGGTGATCAACGCCACCGGCGCGTTGTGGGGCGCCGGATTGGGCCGGGCCCCGCTGGCCGAGGCCGCCGTCGAGGAAATGGCGGCCGTCGCCCGGGACTATGCCAGTCTGGAAGTGGACCTGGCCACGGGGCGGCGCTCGTCCCGCACGGCTGCGGTGGCAGGGCTGCTCAAGGAGTTAACCGGCGCCGAGGCGGCCCTGGTGGTGAACAACCACGCGGGCGCGACCATGCTCGCCTTTGGCGCCCTGGCGGCCGGCCGCGAGGTGATCGTGTCGCGGGGGGAGTTGGTCGAGCTGGCCGACGGCTTCCGCCTGCCCGAGATGATCGCCGCCAGCGGCGCCGTGCTCCGGGAGGTCGGCACGACGAACCAGACCCGGCCGGACGACTATGCCCAAGCGATCGGCCCGGAGACGGCCGCCCTGATGCTGATGCACACGAGCGAGTTCGCCCTGGTCGGCAGCGCCGGGAGCGTCAGTCTGGAAAAGCTGGCGGAGGTGGGCCGCAAGCACTCAATTCCAGTGATCCACGACGTGGGCCCCGGCGCACTCTTGGCCCCGGCCGAGTTCGGCCTGCCGGACGAGCCGGTCGTTTCCGAGAGCCTCAAGGCGGGCGCCGACCTGGTCTTGGCGAGCGGCGACAAGCTCGTCGGGGGACCGCAGTCGGGGCTGATCCTGGGGCGGCGAGCCCTGGTGGAGCAGATCAGTCGCCATCCGACGGCCCGGG
>JBDRTC010001049.1:0-2575 GCA_043824335.1 Planctomycetota bacterium
CGGTTCTCCGGCAAGACAACCCAGCTTCCTCCCCCTTCCTATTGGGATAATACTACCCACATTAGTTATTTTCGGGAAGTCTTGCTCTCATTCCCCACTTGACGACGGCATTTCGGTCTATTCATTCGCGATCGGCCGGAAACTGTGCTGGGCTTACCGTGTCGACACACCAAAAAATAGCTCAATTTGGCGGGGAAAACGCCTGCTCTGGTGCCTCCTTTTGCGTGCTGGCTTCAAATCTCATTGTACCCCGCTGTCTTGAAGCCATACTATTGTTGAGGAACGAGTGCCAGAGCACCTGCCGGGAACAGAATCTGATGGACAAAGACCAAGGCAAAGACAACGGGCCGGAGCGGCAAAGACCGGAAAAAGGCCCCCCCCCGATTGGCAACAATCTCATCTTGTACGTGCTGACGGGGATCGTGGGCGCCGTCATTGCCTTGAGCCTGATGCGGACCACGGCCGTGGTCAAGATCCCGTATTCGGAACTGGAAGAGCTAATCGGCCAGGGGGCCGAGAACCCGGAGGCGTTCGTCGAGGTCACCGAGGGCCCCAGAGACAATAAGCAGACCGTCCGCTACTCGGAGCTGGCGAACCTGAAGATCGGCTCCGACGAGATCCTCGGCACCGTCACCCGGGAAATGGTCGCCCCGGAAAGCGAGGCCCCCCGGAAGTTTGTCTCCTTTCGCACCGCCCGGAGGGGGCTCAGCAACGACGACAACCGGCTCTTGGAGATGGCCACCTCGCAGGGGTTCGAAGTCCAGGGCGAAGACCCGCCCAGTCCCTGGGGCTATCTGACAACGCTGATGCTCCCCATGGTGGTGCTCGTCCTGTTGTTCCTGTTCATGATGAGGAAACTGGGGGGGGCAGGCGGGGCAATGGCCTTCGGACGCAGCCGCGGCCGGCTCATCGCGCAAGAGGAAGTGGGCATCACCTTCGACGACGTGGCCGGGATCGACGAGGCGGTCGAGGAACTTCGCGAAGTGGTCGAGTTCCTCAAGACGCCCGAAAAATTCCGCGTTCTCGGCGGACGCATCCCCAAGGGTGTGCTCTTGGTGGGACCGCCAGGCACCGGCAAAACCCTCCTGGCCAAAGCGATCGCGGGGGAGGCGGGCGTGCCGTTTTTCAGCCTCTCGGGCTCCGACTTCGTGGAGATGTTCGTCGGCGTGGGCGCCGCCCGGGTCCGCGACATGTTCCAGACCGCCCAAGCCACTGCCCCTTGCATCGTGTTCATCGACGAGCTGGACGCGCTGGGCAAGACCCGCGGAAGTGGCATCGTGGGCGGGCACGACGAACGGGAGCAGACGCTCAACGCACTGTTGGTCGAGATGGACGGCTTCAGCTCAAACAGCGGCGTGATCGTGCTCTCGGCCACGAACCGTCCGGAAACGCTCGACCCGGCCCTTCTCAGGCCCGGCCGCTTCGATCGCCACGTGCTGGTCGACCGGCCCGACGTCCGCGGCCGCGAGGCCATTCTCAAGGTGCACGTCAAAGAGGTGAAGCTCGCTGAGTCCGTCGACCTGAAAGACGTGGCCGGGATCACTTCGGGGTTCGTGGGCGCCGATCTGGCCAACCTGGTCAACGAGGCCGCCCTGCTGGCCGCGCGAAAGGACAAGAAAGCGGTCACCATGGAGGAGTTCAACGAGGGGGTCGAGCGCGTCACCGCCGGGCTGGAAAAGCGGCAGCGGATCATCAACAAGGACGAGAAACAGCGAGTTGCCCACCACGAAAGCGCTCATGCCCTGGTGGCCTACAGCCTGCCCAACACGGATCCGGTCCACAAGGTGTCGATCATTCCTCGCGGGCTGGCGGCCCTGGGCTACACCATGCAACGGCCCGAGGGCGACCGCTACCTGATGACCCAGAGTGAGTTGGAAAGCCGGATCCAGGTCCTCCTGGCGGGCACGGCGGGCGAGGAAATGATCTTTGACGACGTCTCCACCGGGGCTCAAAACGACCTGGAGCGGGCCACCGAGATCGCCCGCAGCATGGTCATGAACTTCGGCATGAGCCGTCTGGGCCGCGTGAACTACCGCGAAAGCAGCGGCGCGGCGATGATGGGCGTGGGGCCCGAATTCACCCGCGAGCGTCACCACAGCGAACGGACCGCCCGGGAAATCGACGAGGAAATCAAGCGGATCATCGACGAGTCGCTCGAAAAGGTCCGTCACATCCTGGAAACGCGGCGCAGCGCGCTCGAGGCATTGGCCAAGCGCTTGATTGACAAGGAAGTGATCGACAGCGACGAACTGAAGGAGATCGTCGAGGCCAATTCCCCCAGCCCCGCAATCGTCCCCGGCACCGACAGCGCCCCCAAACGTCCGCCCTCCGGAAAGGCCGAGCCTTCCCACGGCGCGAGCCCTAAGTCCGATACGGGCGAAGCGGGGCGGTAGAGGAAAGGGGTGAGGGGCGAGGGATGAGGGGCGAGGGATGAGGGGCGAGGGGCGAGGGGTGAGAGTATCGCTGCTCTCGGTTGGTGCGGCAGTTGCACTGCCGCACTCTGGCGGCTCGGCGGTACAACTGCCCAACCAGGGAGTCAATATCAGCTTGGGGGGTACTAGCCCGGCTCGTCCGT
>JBDRTC010001050.1:0-3363 GCA_043824335.1 Planctomycetota bacterium
CGCTGCTGCTCCTCTGCCTATAGGAGAAGGCTAACCCGTTGAGGTTGCCCAGCCTTTCATCCCGCATGAAGGCATGGATCGGCAGATCTTCCAGGATCTGCGCCTGGTGAATCACCAGAGTTCGATGGGTCAATTCTTTGATAAAAAACATGTCGTGACTCACAAGAAAAAGCGTCACATTGAGATTTGCCAGGATCTCCAGCAGCATTTCTATCCCTTGCGGATCGAGTCCGGCCGTTGGTTCATCCAATATAAGCAATTCGGGTTCCATGGCGAGAACGCAGGCCAGAGCCAGCCGCTTGCGTTCACCGCCGGACAGATGCAGGGGAACACGGTCTTCGAACCCTTCTAGTCGAACCATCGACAGGGCCTGCTGAAGCCGTGTTTGGGATTCAGACCGAGAATAGCCGATCCGGCGCAGTCCAAAGGCGATTTCTTCTTGCACACTTGAACAGAAAAGCTGATCGGCGCAGTCCTGGAAAACCATGCCGACCCGCCGCCAGAGAGATTTGCGCCGTCGCCGTGTCACCGCCTTTCCGGCAAAAAAATACTCCCCCTCTCCCTGGCGTAGGCCGATTAGGCAAGACAACAGTGTGGTCTTGCCGGCGCCGTTCTCGCCGACGATTGATATCCGTTCGCCACCGTGAATAGACAGGTGGACGCCCTGCAATGCGAGTGTACCGTCCGGGTAGCGATAGTGGTAATCGCGCATGGAAACCAGCGGCTTTGCCCCGGTTTTATCCGAAGCGGAAGGGGTCTGATAGGGGGCGTCTACCAACGCCGCTGCCTCCGGATGGGGAGTGGAAGGCGTGACAACCAGGCGAAAGGAAAAATCGAGACCGTGCTCCCGTAATGATTGACGTTGAGAAACGAGATCGCGCATGGTGTAATTGTGCTGTATGCGACCTTGATCGAGAACAACGGCCTTCTCACAAAGTTCGTAAAGAAAGATCAGGTCATGGCTGATGCAAATCAGTGTGCCGCAAAAACCTTTCAGCAGGTCAAGAAATACCTCCTCCTGGCGCGGGTCCAGGTTGGCGGTCGGTTCGTCGAGTAACAGCGCCTCCGGCCGCATGGCAAGAATTCCGGCCAGAGACGCACGCTTCTTTTGGCCGTAACTGAGATTGTGCGGTTCCTTGTAGGCCAGTTTTTCCAAGCTGACTTGCTGCAGTGCCTGTCTGGCCGCTTGTTGCGCATTTTTCCGCGACAAGCCCTGATGTCGGGGGCCGAAGGCCACATCCTCCAACACCGTGTGCCCGAAGAGCTGATCATCCGGGTCCTGGAAAAGCACACCGATCTCCAAGCGGGTCCGGTCCAGATATTCATCGGTCAACCGCTCCCCTTTGTAGCTGACTTTTCCGGCGGTTGGCAGCAGAAGCCCGCAGAGTTGTTTGATCAGTGTAGTCTTGCCTGAGCCGTTTTGCCCGACCAAGGCGATTCTGTCACCTGCAGAAATATCCAGGTCGATGCCGGATAAGGCTTGGGTATCATCCGGATAACGGTAACACAGCCCTCTAGCGCTGAAGAGGGGAGCACCCAAGGCAGGCCGCTGAACCGGTCGCTGTGGTTCGTGCATTACAGGTACTCCTTACCAGGCAATACGGTCATAGGCGATCAGTGCCGCTCCAACGGCTATCCATCCCGCTGCCAGCACCACGTCCCTGGTCTGCAAACGCAGATCGGCCGGTTCCGGAAATCGACCTTTGTAACCACGCGCCCGCATAGCGTCGAAAACCCGCTCGGTCCGTTCGAAGCTGCGCACAAAAAGCATTCCCAGAAAGTTGGCCACGGCGCGCAACGTTTCCAGGTCGGTACGCTTGCGGAACCCTCGTACTTGCATACCGGAAGACATACGCAAGGCCTCATGACGAAAGACATGCAAATACCGGTAACTGAGCAGTACCATCTGGCCTACCATCTCCGGCGCACCGAGCCGGGAGAGTCCGTGCAAAGTAACCGGTAGAGGTGCGGTGGACAGCAGCGGCTCCATCAACAACGTGATGGCCACGGCCTTGGCGGCGATCGTCGCAGCCAGTAGCAAGCCGCGCAAGTTGAAACTGAGACAATCCATCCCCCCGAAGACCAACACTGTGTCACCGGGGTGCACCGGGACCGAAAATGGCATGACCACCAGAAACATGCCGACAAAACCGGTAATCGCCAACAGCCGCAACAGCACCTTGGCAAAGGAAACCCTTGCGATCACCAAAATCATAAGTGAAACGCCGATGGCGGCCAGCGCCGGCGTCAGGTGACCCAAGGAAGCGATGACGAAACTGTAGACTAGTATCGTCACGATCTTGCAGCGCACATCCCAGCGGTGCAGTAAGGAAGCACCGCCTGCATCGGCCAGGGGCGGGACCGACCAGTCACGCTCCTCTCCAATCGTACTGTGCTTGTGTGCAACGCGTCGCAGCCAAACGACCATGATCGCTATCGCTGCCAATGGTATCAACACTATCATGGGCAGTTGCCACAAAGGCATCTGGATATTGATCACATCAGCCATGGGCCGCCTTGGTCGTGCGCAGGAACGACGGTTGCAACAGGGCCGGCTTGACACGGGCCAGAAAGCCGATGGTAAATGCGCTCACCACGCCCTCGATGATGATGACCAGAACATGCGCCAGCAGCGCAATTTTGGCAACGCCGAAAAAATCCTCGCCGCCGGTAACCAGGAGTATCGCCAGAATAATTGCTGCCATTGCTGTCCCTAAAGCGCCCGCCAACCCGCCGACAAACGCCTGCCGAAACTGCGTCCGTCCTTTGTATCTCTGGAAGAACCAACCGCACGCCAGGGCAGGCAGCCCCATCATTAAGGCATTGGCGCCCAGCGCGGTCAAACCGCCAAATTGAAACATCAAGCTTTGCAGCAGAAGGCCAAGGCCGATGGAGAGAAAGGCGGACGGCCCCAGCAGTGCCCCCGTCAGGCCCGGTATGATGAGATGCACACTGGTCGGCCCAAAAGGCACGTGAACCAGCGAAGCGACAAAAAAGGCCGCTGTCATCACCGCCAACTTGGGCAGTTCCTCGCTGCGGGTGCGGCGGGCACTCCAGGCCACCAGCGCGGCGCTGGCGACATAGCCGCCGACTGTCACTGAAATGGGGAGAACCCCGTCGGAAATATGCATGATCTACTCCTTGCGGCGCGCGGCGACAAAAGCGGCCACCCCGAATAGGCCGAAGATGTAACCGATACCCGCGAAAACGTCTTTGATACCCGGCTTGTCGAGATCCGCGCGCAGGGCTGCGATTTCCCGCTGAATGCGCCTTAGATCGTTGGACAACTTGCTATTTTGCTCCTTTAAAAGCGTAACGACCTCCTGAGAGCTCTCCTCCGAAGGAGTCTGCGCAGGAAGTGAG
>JBDRTC010001051.1:0-2033 GCA_043824335.1 Planctomycetota bacterium
GCCTTGTCTTTCGCCTTGATGTAGTTGGGCAAGGCAATGGCCGCGAGGATGCCGATGATGACAATCACCACCACCAGCTCGATCAGCGTAAAACCTCTTCTGTTCATGGACTTACCTCCATTAGGTGAGATGTGCACAGCCGCCCTTTCAGCCGGCGTTGGAAAAATGCGGATTGGCTGCTCTGACACTGTCCCCCTACAGGGCCGCCTTCCTTTGGCTCCTATGTAGTTAGAACGCGGAATCGGCGCATCTGTTCCCGCAGGGCGCAGATTCGCGCAGCTGCCCGGCCAAAAAAAAGAGGGCCCCGAAGGGCCCTCTTAGGTGTCGAGAAGTGCAGACGTGACTTACTCGCGGCCGCCCTTGGTGTCTTCGCCAGGAACGAGCACGAGGATGATGCCGTCACGGACGCCGTTGGGGCAACCGTACTGCAACTGGTCAACCGTTTCGTCGCCACGGGCGTTGGAGTACGGGCTGCCGAGGAAGCGGCCCTGTTCATCCGTCAAGACACTTGTTGAACGGGTCCAGGCCGGAATCTCAAACTCGGAAGCGCTGCCAGATGAGCCGGTCGCTTCAGTGAACTGGATCATCGGCTCGCCGCCGAGGATGTCACGGCCCTTAGTGCGGATGGCACCGTAGCCGCCGAGCATGTAGTACTCCACGACGGTCGGCAGAATCGGCCGGTTGGGGTCGACGTTGCGGTTAGCCGCCACAATCACGCCCGCGCTCTTGTAGAAGAACTCGCCGGGCAGGAACGGGTTCGGCTTGCTGCTCTTCCACAGGTCCCAGAACCGGTACTCAATGTCGCAGTAGCTGCGTTCGGTCGACTGAATTCCGGTTGATTGCTCCACGGTCACATACCGCGTGAACCGGAAGTCCGCGAGGACGTTGCCGGTCAGCGTGCAGTAGGGGCCGAAGCGGGTGCCCTGCCTGACCGCGTAGTTGGAGTTGTTGTAGAGCACGTCGCCGACGTCCATCTGGAATTGCTGAATCGCTGCGCCCTTCGTGGCGAAGGGGTTCTTGGGATAGGCATCCACGTAGCCCTTGCGCAGCAGCGGGTCACTCAGGACTGTCCGGTCGGCGCAATCCGTAACGTTAGTAAAGGCATTCGCGCCGCCCGCGGTGAAGCGCGAGTACTTGCCCTGACCACCAATGAGATAATCGGGATAAGTTCCACCAGTGTCAACGGCAAAGCGCTCAACGGAAAGCTGGATGTTGTGGAGATTGCTCTTACATTCAGCTTCCTTGGCCTTATCCTTGACCTTGATGTAGTTGGGCAATGCTATGGCTGCCAGAATACCGATGATCACAATGACGACCAATAGCTCAATGAGGGTAAAGCCCTTACGGTTCATTAACCGTTTCACCTCCTTATAGCTTTCGAAAATAATTGATGGTATGAGTTCGCCGGGCACCAGCCCAGTTGCTTAATGATAACACAGCATCGGGCAACTGTCAACGGAGAACCCGGAAATATGCTGCGTTCGAGTTGTGTTTGAGTCAGCCCTCTGACCTGTCCCTCCCCCCTTTAGTGAGCTATTTTATCACATTTACCAGGTTGAAGATCGGCAGGTACAGCGAAACCACGATCGTTCCAACCAAGGCGCCGATGAGGATGATCATCATCGGCTCGATAATGCTCGCCATTCCGCGGACGGTGGCGTCAATCTCGGCGTCGTAATAGTCGGAAATCTTGAAGAGAATCTCCTCCAGGTTACCGGCTTCCTCCCCGACGGACACCAGGTTGGAGACAATCGGCGGGAACTGGCCGGTGCGCTTCATCGGCGCATGGATGGTCTCGCCCTCACGAATGCGTTCGCGGACATACATAATGGCGCGCTGGATGACGTTGTTGCTGGCGGTGCTCTTGGCCACTTCCAGCGCTTCCAGGATGGGCACGCCCGACGCGGTCAGGGTACCGAAGGTGCGGGAGAAGCGCGTAATCGCCACCTTGCGGGCCAGCGGCCCGAAGATGGGAATGCGCAGGACGAGGGGGTCCAGGACGATATGGCCCCACTTGGAGTTGCGGAATTTCC
>JBDRTC010001052.1:0-14939 GCA_043824335.1 Planctomycetota bacterium
GTCCCCTTTTTCAACGGGCTGTTAACGGTTGTAGTCGTCCTCGATGCGGACGACGTCGTCCAGCTCCGGCGTGCTGACTTCCAGCAGCCGGACGTCCTCCACGGCGATTGCCCGATGCTTTCGGCCCGGCTTGTTTTCGACGACGTCGCCCGGGTTGAGCGTCAGCGTTTCCATCTGCCCGGTCTCATTTTCCCACTCCATCTGCAAAACGCCCCGATCGACGTAGATGTGCTCGTGCTTCTCGACGTGGTACTGCAAGCTCGACCGGGTGCCCCGGTTGATCTCGATGATCTTGAAGGCGTATTTGTCGGTATGGGCAACCCAGATCTCTCGCCCCCAAGGTTTTTCCACGATCTTCATATCGCCTCCTTGGAGCTCAGCTTCTCGACCCGATAACCCCCTCGGGCGCGGTCGCGGAGGTAGAGGACGCCGAAAACCACGGTCAAGAGGATTGACAACAGCGCGACCCATCGAAAGGAGATTCGGCCTCCGTAATTGTCGGCCGGCCCGAGCAACTCGTTGGCGGCGTTGGCCACGGTGGATTCCGGCGCGGCGGTGATGACGCTTCTGAGCGCGTTGGCCGTGTCGATTTCCGGCAGAGCGTTCGTGCGGCCGGCCACGTCGAGGACGTTTCGGGCGTTCTCGACGGCGCGCCCGATGTCCTCGCTGCTTCGGCCTTCTGCCCGGGCCCGACCGCCGGAGTAATCCTCAACGGCCCTCTCCAGGCAGGAAATCGTCTGGTCCACCGGCAGTTTCTCGTTCAGATGGCTGTCGGCCACCCGGCCCATCATCGGCGCGGTCACCAGTCCCACGGAGACCGTGCCCGCGGCCCCCATCATCGCCAGCGCCAGGGCGCCGCCCTTGGGCACCCGCTCCGAGGTCACCCCGATCATGGTGGGCCAGAAGTACGCGATTCCCACCGCGAACACGGTCGCGGCCACAAAGGCCACGGTCGAGGTCACGGCATAGCTGAGCCACAACAATCCCAATCCGCTGAGGATCGCCGACGAGAGCAAAATCCCCGTGGGAGAGAGCCGGCGGCCGATCGAGCCGGCAAAGGACCGCAACACGGTCATCACCAGGCTGATCCAAACCAGCACCAGGATACCGGGGATGCCGGCCGACTCGAGCACGGCAGGCACCCAGCGATTCGGTCCCAGCTCGATCGAGGCGGTCATCATCATCGAGACCAGCAGGACCAGGAACAGGGGCCGGAAGAACGTCTCCTTGAACATGGCCCCGAAAGACACACCCGACTGGACTCGCTCCGTGGCGGGGAATTTCTGTCCCAGGAACAGAGTCCCGTAAGTCATCGCCGGGGCCAGGATCAGAGCGAGTTTCAACTGCCAGGACTCGATCGGCAACCGGTCCAGGCCGAAGGCGATCAACCCGCCGACGACAATCCCCCCGGGAAACCAGCGATGCAGCTTGTTGAACATCTCGGTTTTTCGATCGGCGTAGAGGGTGGCGATCAAGGGGTTACAGGCAGCCTGGACCAGGCCGTCGGCCATGGAGAGGGTGAGTGCTCCGGCAAACAGCATGGCGAATCCGCTGGCGAATATCATCAACACCGCCCCGACGACATGGCCGACAACCGCCAGCCGCAGCACCAAGCGCATGCCCACCACGTCGCAGAGCGAGCCGAACGTCAGGATCGTGACGGTGAAGCCCCACATCGCGGCCCCCCCAATCCAGCCCACTTGCTCGTTGCTGAGCACGAAATGCTCCTTCAGCGGGCCCATGACGGCGCTGATCGCGACAAAAGTCATCGCGCTGGCCCCGATGCCGAAACAGCTCCCGGTAAACAGTCTCTTCGAGTTGACTCCCGCGAAACCATCCACGTCGTCCCGGCCGACTCCTGAACTCATGGCTTGCGCTCCTTTTCACGTTGTCACTGAGAAACTGTAAGAGCACCTTGTACGCGGTGCTGTTTCGGCGTACATTCCTCGGATCGAGGGCTGCCGGCCGTGGGCGATCTCGTCTATGTGGCGGATTATCCCGCTCCGGACGGCAAGACGCAAGTGCTCGCCCCGGGAGCGTCAAGCCGCGCAAGCATTCTTGGAGGAGCCTGTCTGATGAATACGGTTCATCTCGCCGGCGACCTGGAACATGCCCTGGCCGACGTGCCCATGCTCGACGTGCACACCCACTTGGTGGGTGGCAAGCTGGGCGCCCGGGGGCTCCACGACCTCCTCTTGTATCACATGGCGATTAGCGACCTCTATGCGGCCGGCTGTCCCAGCGGGGCCCGATTGACCGAATTCCCCGGATGGCCGACCGACGAGGAAGCACACGCCCGGATCCGGGAGACCCTGCCGTACCTGCCGCTGGTCCGCAACACCAGCTCTTCCTGGGGCGTGCGGATCATCCTCGGCGACCTGTACGACTGGCACGAGCCGGTTACGGCCGACAACTGGAAGCGGCTCGACGCGATGGTCCGCGAGCGGGCCGACGATCGGGCCGCGCACCATGCGATTCTCGATCGCGTCAAGATCGAGCGGACCGGGACCGAGCTCGCCCGACGCGGCACGGGAGAGGATGACGAGCGGCTCCAATACGCGTTGGAATGGGGATTCTTCACGCGGTGCCAGTGGGGCGAATACGGCACGGCCCTCTACGAGCTGGAGCGGTGCTGGGGGCGTTCTCCGGAGAGCCCGGCGCCGATCACCAGCGGCCCCCGGCCGACCACGCAGCGAGTCATCCGCACCCTAAACGACGTGCACGCGGCGATCCGCCACTACGTGGACCATATCCCCTATGGCCAGGTGCTCGCGATGGCGACGCACGTCTCCACCGACATCGACTTCCGCCCGGTGGACGACCGCGAGATGACCGAAGCGCTTGGCCGCCGCGAACAAGCGGGGACCACGGAGCGCGACCTCTACGCCTCCTACGTGAACGAGGCCTTCCTCACCGCCCTGGAAGCGCGGGGCGAGCGGATCGTCTTCCAGTTCAGCTTCGCTGCGGAGCCGCTCCCCTACGAAACGGCAAGCCGGCTCTCCGAGCGCTCGATCGCCCAACTGGCCGAGATGATCGGCCGGCACCCCAAGCTGCACTTCCAGTGCTTCCTGGCCAGCCGGCACGCCAACCAGTCGCTCGCCACGCTGGCCCGAGAGCTACCCAACCTGAGCCTGGCGGGTTACTGGTGGCATAACTTCTTCCCCGACTGTATCCGCCAAGTGATGGCCGAGCGGCTCGACATGCTCCCGCTCAACAAGCAGGTCGGCTTCTTCTCCGACGCCTACTGCGTCGAGTGGACCTACGCCAAGGCCGTGCTGGTCCGCAAGCAGTTGGCGCGGGTGTTGGCCGAAAAGATAGGCGTGGGGCAATACACCCAAGACGAGGCCCTCGCGATCGCCCGGGCGATCCTTTACGAGACTCCGCAGTCGCTTCTGGGCATGGTCCCGCGGGGCACATAGGCCGGCAGAATTAGGTACGGTGTCCCCGGAATCCCCCCCCGGAATCCCCCGGAATCCGCTGTGCTGCTACGGGCGATCCTCTGAATCCCCTCCAGATTTGGGGCACGTTTTCTGGCCCCGGCGTCACCACGCGAACTCCTTATTCAGGACGACGTGCTCCAGCAAATCTTCGATATGCCCTGCCGCAATGGCTGGGGTGGCCACAGCTGAGCTTGGGTGAGCGTAACGGTTCCGCTTCCTCAGCGCATCGAATACGATGTCCCGTTCATGCCCTGCAATCAACCCCGCCTTTTCGCATATGTCCAGAACTAGCCATTCCGACTTCGGAAAGTCCTCGTAGTTCGTAACAGCATCGTAGTTCTTGTTTCTCTTCTCCACACGTGACGTAAGCTCGGCGTTGAACGGCGTCAAGTGATGACAAAACACCCACTGTCGCAGATGGTCATAGGCGAGGTTCCAGCCCATGACAATCGCGGCCCGGTTCGCGTCGATTCTGAGGCACTTGAGCGTTTCGTCAAGAAAAACCTGCTGTTGTGGATCGGATAGTCGGGGAACCAACTCCGCGAGCCGTTGGGATATCGCATGTTGCTCTGGCTCTGGGCCCCAGCCCAATTCGGCGACCACTGCCTCATATTCGACACGGGCCTTCCTGTGCAAATGGTAGCGCTCGATAAGTCGAGCCGGGCCAAGCCCCATTCGGCTCCGAAAGGTGTCCCGTACTTCCCTTTGCTGCACAAGCCCTCTCTCGCGATCGGTCAGCTTATCCAGGATGTGCTCCACATGGACTTTCCCAAGCTCAAGCCCCAGCATAACGCGCTCGATATCGGCCAGGCTGAACCGCTGTCCCTCTGGAAGCAGGTATGCAAAATGCTTCGTGACCGCTTCCGGGTCCCACTTGTGAACTGGTTCATCTTCCCGAATCCTATCAAGCATCGATGCCAGGAGTGCTCTGGGCACAAGTCATCCCAGCAGTGAACTGCTGGGCTATTATCAACTGTCCCTCCGGGACGAGAATGTGGGTAACGTCAAGCTCGAACCGGGCCGCCTGGCGGACGCAGTCGGCTACCCTTCGCAGATGGGCCGCCTCGGTCGGCCCCCGCACGAACGCGGCCACGGCGAACCCGTCGGCCCCGAGACACACGGCGTCTTCCGGCGTGGCGATCTGCTCGCAGGCCGAATCGTCGGGCCGGGCGATCGTGCTCTGAAGGATCATCGGCACCCGACCGGCATGCGCCTGCCACGCCGAAGCGGCGATCCCCTTGTGCATGGTCACTGCGTCGGGCTCGGCAGCCACGATCGCAGAGGGAGAATAAGGGGGGAGAATAAAGGGGTCGGGAGTCTTAAAATGGGTCGCGCGGTGATTTGGATGGCCGGCCGCGAGGACGTAGCGTCGATTGCAGACCCAGTCGCTTCGCCGTTCGCTGCTGCCACGACGCCTCGCCGAACGGCTCGATTGAGCACAGGGTAGTCTATAGTCGCCCGCGCGGTAGAACACGTTTTCAGACAACGTTCCGCGGCTGAGATGATGCACGAGCCCCACCGGGGAAGCGACTCGGCGGGAGCGAACGATCCGGCCGTTTCTATTCTTCGGTGGCTGAGGGATCGACGGTATCTGGATCGCTGGTGTTGTTCGTCTCCTCTTCCTTCTTCGTCTGACGGCGCGCCCTCTTTTCCTCAGCTTTTCGCTTCTTCTCTATCTCTCGCTGCCGCTTGAGATACGTGTTCTGATCTTTTGCCATGGATTCTTTCTCGGGTTCGGCCTGGTCGGGTCAAAGACGCAAGCCTTGGCCGCGATCGCGGGAAGGCAACGTACCGAGGACGCCCTGCTCACCCTCGATGAACCCAAAACCTTTCGCGGAAATCAACTTCCTGATCGTGCCTTGTGACATACTTTCAACTACTCCTTGGGACAAAAAACACAAACACATTCTAGTCGTTCGTTCGACGTGGCAGCTCTCGGGCTGTTGTGGCGAGCAGCGGTTCACGTTTGCCTTGCTTCCACTCGTCTGGCCTTGGCGACGTCCCGTTCGGCCTTGGCCCACTTGCCCGCCTTGCTGTAAATCTGTCCGCGAAGATGATAGGCCCTCGCACACTCCGGATTGAGCCGAATTGCCTCGGTGAAGCATTCAATAGCCCGATCGTCCTCGCCATTTTCCATGTGCTCGATGCCCTTCTCGACCACCTGCCGGTTCTCTCGTTCACTTGGCAAGCTCTGCCCGTGTTGTACTTCCACTGCTTTCTTCTACTTCCTGTGCCACCAAGACCAAGTGGCACGCATGGTACATCCGTCGTACTGCCGTCCACAGTTGTAGCATCTGAAGCTGGTGACGAATGGCCGCAACGGCATCAACCGCCATGTGTTCCCGCTCTTGCTCGCGTGGACTTGCGCAGACCGGCAGGAGGGACATTCCATCTTACCGTTTCTCAGTCTCTGGAGCCCAGCGGGCGTCTTGTGCACTCTACGCTCGCCGCGCGCGCTTTTGCACGTCGGTCTCGAGGGCACCAAATGTAGCTTCGTGGCGCTGGACCGTCAGCTGCAAAACGTGCAGCAACCGTTTTGCAGTGTACAAGTTGACAACGATCCGCTGTGACACCACGATCGGTTGCGTCGGCGTTCCGAAAGGCTGCGGATTGAGCCCGAAATCGATGAGCAACTCCTCGGGCGTGCCCGTCACACGGCAGAAATTGGCGTAGCGGGCCGGCGCTTGGGAATCGTCCACTTCGACTTGCGCCGGTTGGGGTTGCTGCGCTGCTTGCGGTTTCAAAGCGGATTGGCTCACGCCCGCTGGCGGTGCTCCGCTGCTTGCTTCTGAATTGTCCAAGGCATAGCTCCTTTCGGTAGAATCATCGTTTATCTTCGGCGCGCTCCTTGACGGAGCGAAACGGCATCCCATCGCTCCGTTCGTAACGCTCTGCGCGCAGAAACCAGAATGCCAACCCACCGGTGTTATGGTAGGCTCCGGGGGTTTTCTCGCCTCGCACTACATTGGCACGAACTCCCAACGAGCCCTTTTTGCCCGTCTTTTTCCACCCTCGCTGCTCCATGATGATGCGAACCACCACACCGACTGCCTGTCGCAGGCGTTTTGTGCGCCGCGGGTCCTTCGAGGCGAGAAACTGATCGATGGCCGGCTGCGCCTCCAGTTCTCGAACGACCCCCGCTAAGGCCGCCCTGTCGTGATGAATCTCCGCATCCTCCATACGGCGCTGCCGCTCGGCGTTATCGAAGAAGGCCAGCACATCGTCAAGCGGCTGCCCAGGGTCGTCCAGCACGTCAGCGAATGTTCTCCCTTGTCGATCTTCCAGGAACTCGTTGCGCGTAATGCGGACGGCACGCGACATCGGTAGTACCCTCTCTATGGACAAAGACATT
This sequence comes from Planctomycetota bacterium, assembly GCA_043824335.1. Classification (GTDB taxonomy): domain Bacteria; phylum Planctomycetota; class Planctomycetia; order Pirellulales; family Thermoguttaceae; genus JBDRTC01. The sequence continues at coordinate 6,793 of JBDRTC010001052.1, forward strand.
CCAGAACCTCCACACCAGTTTTGGTCAAATGGTTTCTTCAAGAACTGCGGCAGGCAACGCACGGAGCGAGACCTACCTCGGCCTGGCACTTGGGACAGCGTACGGAGTTATCCAGTTTCAACGATTCGCCAACGGGTATCCGCGCCACGGCGAGCTGCCTTACGGACGAGTCTTCCGCCATATCGACACGCTCAACCTCCTCGACAGTTAGCCCCACGGCTCTCGCGATCACCGAATACTCACTTATTCCCATTTCCATAACGGCGACGGCAGCTGCAATGCGATAAGGTACCTCGATATATCGCTTGTGCGGATGCCGCCATAGTTTGTTCCGGCGGGTTCTCTTTCCCCCACGCGCACCTGCAGTTTCTTCCGACGCACACACGCCCACCACCCGAAGCTGCGTTTGGTCACCCATCATCGGGTGCATGCTGCTGCCCAGCCTAATCGCGTGGCGGCACGTGGAAGTTGTTGGTTGTTTCGACACTTCTCGTTTCACTAACCTGTTGTGCAGACGTGAGTTCACAGAATCTGCGGTCTTCGACGTCTTGCTCCTGAAGGCGGTGCCGGGGGGTAAGTGGCCCCCATAGCGGTCCAGCCTTTTGACACTGCTCAGCGCACTCTCCTGCCAGCCTTCCACGCACAGGACGCACATCCCATATTTGGAAGTCCCAAGTACGGCAGTACAAATCCTGCACTTACAAATATCATACCTCCGTCTGATGGGGGCCGCAACGGCACTTCTCGGGTTTTCTCGAAACATGGTCGCTACCAGGGCTCTATTGTTCCCACATTTGGCACAACGAGACCTCGCCGCCTTGACTAGAAGGCGTTCCGGTAGTATTCTTAGCCAAACAAGGTGCGAGACCGACACGATCTTTTGCCGTGTCGTGTTCATTCAACTTCGAGTGTGGCGGCCACCTGGGCGGCGGAGAGTTGCTGAAACCGGCAACCCCGCCTGGGTATCTTGCTTGCGAGCGCGACTGATTCTCTTGCCCCACTGGCCCTCTTGGGGCAGTTGCCCGTTCCCTCTTAGGGACTACTCGCTGGCTGACCGCACGCCCGCCGTCCACCCTGAGCGGCAGGGCCCTTTTTTAGTGAATGTCATGCGGCGCCACTCCCGGTGGCCGTTTTGCAAAACAGTTCATGTTCTTTTGAAGTGAGTCCATTGATGAAATTCGACGATCTCGGCCTGGTTGAGCCGATCCTCCGCGCCGTCCGGGCCGAGGGCTATCAAACCGCCACTCCCATCCAAGTGCAGGCCATCCCAGCGGTAATCAAAGGTCACGACCTGATCGGTTGCGCGCAAACAGGAACCGGCAAGACCGCCGCGTTCGCGCTGCCTACCTTGCAGAGGCTTTGTGCCCGAGGCAACGAGCCCCGAGAGGCGAGCAGCGGTCGGCGCGCGGGGAACCGTCGCAAGATTCGGGCGCTGATCTTATCGCCGACGCGCGAACTGGCGGCCCAAATCGGTGAGAGTTTTTCCGCATACGGAAAGTTCACCGATTTGCGACACACGGTCGTCTACGGAGGCGTATCGCAAGGACCCCAGGTGCGAGCCTTGCAGAAAGGCGTGGACATCCTGGTCGCGACACCGGGTCGGCTACTGGATCTGATAGGTCAAGGGTACGTCGACCTAACGGGAGTCGAGATTCTCACCTTGGACGAAGCGGACCGGATGCTCGACATGGGATTCATCCACGATCTGAGACGAATCGCAACGCACGTGCCGCGTGGCCGTCAGACGCTGATGTTCTCCGCGACGATGCCGGTCGAAATCCGCCAATTGGCCGCCCAGTGGTTGCGTAAGCCGGTACACGTGCAAGTCGCCCCGGACGCTGCGCCTGCAGAAAAAGTGGAGCAGTCCGTGTACTTTGTCGAACCCCGACAAAAGCCGCTGTTGCTCGCGCACTTCCTGCAAAACACGCCTAGCACCCGCACGCTCGTTTTCTCTCGAACGAAACACGGGGCCGACAAGATCGTTCGAGGCTTGCTGCGCGAGGGAATTCAGGCCGCGGCCATTCACGGGAATAAGAGCCAAGCAGCGCGAGAACGCGTGCTTGAGCATTTCAAGTCCGATCGACTGCCGGTCCTGATCGCTACCGACATTGCCGCCCGCGGTTTGGACGTCGACGACATTTCGCACGTGATCAACTACGATATGCCCGGCGACCCTGAAACCTATGTTCACCGCATCGGCCGCACGGGACGCGCCGGCGCCGAGGGAATCGCCGTCTCCTTTTGCGGGCGCGATGAGCATGCCCAATTGCGGTTGATCGAACGTCTTATCCGGGCCACGATCACCGTCCAGCAGCAGTCCGGGTATCCGCAGGGCACGGAACAATCATCAAGCCAATCTCCAGTCGCTCCGAAGGGGACACAACCCGCCCGAAGTAAATCACGACCGCCACGGCAACGCCGGTCGAAGTCGAAGGGGAGTTTTCAAGAGGGCAACCGCAAGGCAGTCAAGCCGAGGGGACGGACCGCAAGGCGTCGATTGGCTCGCGTTGGCGTCTGACTGGACTTCTGCAAAACGGCGGGTTAGGCCTATATGAAAGGAACAAGCAGCGAATTACCGCTTCGCCTTCTTTCGGGTCTTCTTTTTCGGCTTGCTTGCTGATTTCTCCTCCTTAGCCTTGAGCAGTCGCAGCTTCGCCAGTGCCTCTCGCTTGCCGATGCCTCGAACGGCCACTAATGCGGCAAGTTGTTCCTTACGTGGCCGAGACCTGCCATGTTCCCAGTTGTAGACGGTCAGCGGCGCTACTCCGACGATCTTGGCGTAATCGGCAGCAGAGAAGCCCAGACGCTCTCGTTGAGCCTTCACCGACCGTGCCGAGAACCGGACGCCCTCTGTGGGCTCTTCGGAGGGCGGCGGTTCGTGAAGTCGTTTCTGCTCTCGACCCTCCAAGAAGGCGATTTTCTTCTCTTGGTCTCGCAACTGTCGTTTCAGTTGGGTGATCTCGCTCCGGGATTTCGCCACAGCCTGCTTGGTCGAGCCGGTCTGGGCTTTGATTTCCTTTCTCGCCAAGCGCTGGATTTCTTCCTTCAGTGTGACAGCCAGATTGGGCATCTTGTGCTCCTTTGTGCTCCTGGGAATGGGTCTCGTCCGTATCGTGGACTGTTAAGGGTAACATGAAACTGGACTTTTGCAAAATGGCGGGTTGGGCCTACCTATTGAAGCTGCTGCGGCTTGCCGCAGGGGCTTCAATAATCGACCCAGGAAGGGCGTTTGTCTCTAACATCTTGTGAGCCATCGGGTTATATGCATTGCCGCATCATGAAAGAAACAACCCGCTTCGCGGCTTGTTCCTTTCATATAGGCCTAACCCGCCATTTTCAAAAGTCCAGTCTTATCTTGCTCGCCAGGACTCTTGTTCGCCGCGCACGTGCTCGAAGCGGACGAACAGGAAACGATGAGAGACATGAATAAGGACACATGCCGCAAGGTCGGTACCCTCGACAAGTATCCGAATGCACCAAGCCCGATGGTGTTGGTAAGATCTGTAGCAGCCGTGTGCCTGCTTGGCCCGTGGGCGTCCTGTCGACTGTGCGCGCACGTGGCCGCCGAAAACTCTACAGCGGCGCAGCTATGACTCTAATGGGTATCGCGGGTGCAAAGCGAGTGACGTTTTGGCCGGCGATTGTTGCGGCTCCGGAAATGATTATGTTCTGCCTGAATCCAACGCCCACTTGCTTTGCCACGGCAATCGTGATGGCAACTTCGTCCTTGTCGGCAGGGATGACCACTGAGTTCACGCTGATGCCTTCCGGGGGTGCATCCGCCACGACTGTGATTTGGCGTTCTGCGTCTTGCTTGGCGGCATCGGCCTTCTTGGTGGCCTCGGCCGCCTTGGCGGTCGCCGGCTTCTCGTCATTGATGAGCTGGTCTTGCCTGGCCTTGGCCTCGGCGGCCAGCTTGCGCTTCTCGGGGGCATCCTTCTCGGCAGCCACCTGCGTCGCCCGGGCCTTATCGGCTTCGGCCTTGGCCGTGGCAGCCGCCGTTTCCGCCTCCGCGGCCGCTTTCTCGGCTACCTCGTAAGCGTTGGACGCGGCGGTCACTTGGCTTTGCACGTTCGCCAAAGCCTCGTCGGCCGGTTTCTTCTGCGCCTCGGCTTCGGCCAGCTTTTGCGCGGCGGTGGTGGCCTGAGTCTGAGCCGGCTGCTCTTTCTCTTGTGCCCCGGTCAAGGCGGTTTTGGCCTCGTCGGCCGCCTTGCGTTTGGCGGCGGCTTCATCCGCGGCCTGCTTCTTTTCCTCCTCGGATTTGGCGGCATCCTCGGAGACGGCCTTGGCCGTGGCCTCGGCCTCCTGGGCCGCCTTCTCGGCCGCATCGTAGGCCTGTTGAGCCGCGGTCGTGGCGGCCTGGGCGTCGGCCAGTGCCTTGTCCGCGGCCGCCTTGGCCGTGGTGGCGTCGGTCACGGTCTTGGCGACGGCGGCCACCTTGGCCTCGGCCGGCTTCTGTTGCTGCTCGACCAGATCATCGAGCTTCTTCTTCGCTTCATTGGCCTGCGGGCGTTTGGCGGCCGCGTCCTTCTCAGCATTGGCCTGTAGGGCAGCCGCGCTGTCAGGCCGCGGCCTTCGCGTTGACGGCCGCGGTTTCAGCCTCCTGGGCCGCTTTCTCGGCCGCGCCGTAGTCGGCCTTGGCCTTCTCCAGGTCCCCTTTCACCTTGGCCAACGCCTCATCGGCCGCCTTCTTCTCGGCCGCGGCTTGCTCGATCGCGGGCTTATTCGCGCCCAACACGTAATCCAACAGCCGCGTCTTCTCCTTTTCTGTCGGAGCCCGAGCCAGGGTCGCTAAATAAAGCTCGTCTAACCCATCGGTAATAAGTCCCCGCGCCCGCCGGCCGGGTAACACCAACACCAGTCTTAACCCTCAGAAGGTCACCCCACTTCAAAGCCCAAAAGTCGGCAAACTCGTCACGCGCAAGCAGACGGTCAACCAGCTTGCTCCTCTTCTGCGGGTCCGCATCGGCGAGGAAAGCACGAACTTCATCAGGCGTAGGCAAAGTGCCAATCACATCAAGATGGATGCGGCGGAGGAATTCATGGTCCGAGCATAGCTCTGAAGGCGGCAGGCCAAGCTGCTGCAATTTGGCAAAGACGAGCTCGTCAATCCTGTTGTTTGGCGCCACGTTGGGGAAAGGTGACGGGAGAGGTTGCGGGACGACGATGCGGACCGTATCGGTTTGTCGCAGGTAGCTGACGACGATGTGGGACTGGCCAAAATCGCTCGCCTGAACCTTCCCGGTTCCATCGACGGCAGCGACCCCTTCTTCAGAGGACGTGTAGACGGCGCGGTGCGTTATGTCTTTCTGGCTGCCATCGGAGAACACCGCGGTTGCCGAAAGCTGGTGAGTCCCCCCCTTCTCTAACACCTGCTCTTCGGGAGTGACTGTTATGGAAACGAGCTTCGGCGCTTGCTCGTCGCCCCACCGTGCTCCTTGTGCGACCCAGGAAGCCAGCACGTTGTATTCCGGAGAGCCAACTTGAAGCAGCTGCCCCCCCTCATGCGGAATGCTGCCGGTCGCTTTCAGGAGAAATAGGCTCTTGCCGGGTTCCACCGGGTTAACCCGTCTGGCTTCGGTCGACTTGGCCAGAGTCGCGAAGTCGTCCTCGGGTCCCGCTGCAAACATGGAGAGACTGAAGCCGCCTTTTCCCTTGAGTGAGCCATGGCATGTCGTTTGATTGCAGCCCAGCTTGCTGATGAGCGGCATGACATGATCGATGAAGTAAACCGAGTCAACGCCGGAGGCCTCCTGTCCTTGAGCTACAGCGAAACCCGATATCACGAAGATGGGCACGAAAAGTGAAATCCATTTGGCTCTCATCGCAAAGCACCTCACGTCTGGCGTGAATTCGCCGCGGGCTCTCCAATTGCCGAGGAGACCGTTACGGTTGGATTACCCTGCTATTGGCGGTCGGGTTCTCAGGCAGGATGGATCAGTTGCGGTCCTCTCCAAGCAGCGTTCCCGGGCAGACAAAGGGCTGGGGCAGTCTCGCGGCGAGCTCAATTTCAAGGCAAGGAGGGAGGGTCATTGTCGCGCCGGTCACTCAGGGGCCGGATCCACACGTCGCCGGCCAACGCCGGCGACCAGGTCAATTGTCCATAAAGTCTGCAAGATATGTGATATGGGCCGCGTCGTCGCACCATAGCGCGCTCGGCCAAGCTTGCAGTGTACCACATCACACCACGCAGTGACAAGCATTTCCGTCTGGTTACTTTTGCCAATCAGGCAGCGTATTCGTGCCTCGGCGACGCACGTTAATGCGCTCTCGGCACGGCACAAATAGGGGGGCTATCAGCCCGTTGAAAAAGGCGAGTTAGGCCTACTTATTGAAGCTGCTGCGGCCTGCCGCAGGAGCTTCAATAATCGACCAGGGAAGGCCGTTTGGCTCTACCAGCTTCTGTGCCATCGGGTTATGTGCATTGCCGGATCATGAAAGAAACAACCCGTTTCGCGGCTTCTTCCTTTCATATAGGCCTAACCCGCCATTTTGCAGAAGTCCAATTCTCACCGACGATCGTGTGCCTGAGGAATCAAGGAATCGCCGTAGCAGTACCATCCGGTCTGACGCGACCGTACCGCAGACGGATAAATACCGCCCCGGTGCTAAAACGTAAACGGTTGTAAGATAACAGGTTACGAAACCCACGATTTTCTTGCTCCGGCCCCTTTACGCCCGTTCTTACGCCCGGTATACTAGAGGGCGTACAAAGGACGGCTCCCGCCGGATGAGGCCAGCGGGAGCCTGGAACACCTGACCCATTTAGAAGGAGGTGCCCCGTGAACGACAATTCTACCCCCCGCCGCACTCGCGGCAAAGCCCGACCGAAGCCGCCCCGCAAGGACTTCCCTTTGGGAATCCACAAGGGGACCGGCTACTGGTGTAAAAAGGTCAAGGGGCGAGTACACTACTTCGGCCGAGTGGCCGACGATCCCAAGGGCGTGGCCGCCCTCGAAGAATGGAACCGCGTCAAAGAAGACCTGTACGCCGAACGCGAACCGCGTGCGAAGGCGGACGAACTGAGTGTGGCCGATCTCTGCAATCAGTTTCTAACCCATCACGGGGAGAGACGCGACCACGGCGAGATTTCTCCCCGGACGTTTCAGGGTCTCTACGGCACGTGCGCCATCGTGGTCGACGTGTTCGGTCGAGGCCGTGCGGTCGCGGACCTGGCCCCGCCCGACTTCGGCACGCTCCGCAAGAAGCTGGCCGAGACGCGGGGGCTCGTGGCGCTGCGAAACGAGATAGCACGAACCAGGAGCGTTTTCAAGTTTGCCTTCGACAACGACCTGATCTTGCGGCCGGTCAAGTTCGGTTCGATGTTCGGGAAGCCGAGTAAGGACGCCGTGAGCCGGGCGCGGGAAGAGCATCGGTCGAAGTTCGGCGATAAGATGTTTGAGTCCCACGAGATTCGGGCGATTCTGGCCGAGGCGCCACAACCGTTACGGTCTATGATCTTGCTTGCCGCCAACGGCGGATTCGGCCAAAGCGACCTTGCCCGGCTACCGATCCGTGCCGTGGATCTCGACAAGGGCTGGATAGACTTCGCCCGCGTTAAGACCGGCGTGCCCCGCCGCGTGCCGCTTTGGCCCGAGAGCGTGGAGGCAATCCGCGAATGGCTCCCGATTCGGGCTCAGATCAAGGCGAAAGACAAGGGGGACGCCGGGCTGGTTTTCCTAACGTGCCAAGGCAACCGCTGGGTTCGGCTACCGGCGACGAGGTGCCCGACTGATTCGGTCGGGCTCGCGTTCAACAAAGTTCTCAAAAAGCTCGCGATGAAACGCCCCCGCGTTTCGTTTTACGCCCTCCGACACGGGTTCGAGACCGTCGCCGGCGAGACGGCTGACCAAATCGCCGTCGACGCGATCATGGGGCACAAGCCGCAAGGGATGAGCGCCACCTATCGCGAGCGGATCGGAGACGATCGGCTCCGCCGGGTTGTCGATCATGTTAGGCAATGGCTTTTTGCAGCCGACGACGCCCCCGAGAAAGCGGACCAGGGAACCGACGCCCCTGAACCGGCCGATGCACAAGACGACGAGCCGGACGCGGGGTTCACTCTCAAGCTGTTCGCAGGTTAGAATAGGGTTCATCGGGTAGCCGGATAGCAACCGGCGCACGGCCCCCGGCAATTTCGGAACCAT
>JBDRTC010001053.1:0-11122 GCA_043824335.1 Planctomycetota bacterium
GGTTTGAGCGTCTGAAGCGCGACCAGACCGAGGCGATGTTCGAGCTGTCGCGTCGGGCGATGGTCGCCCACCGGGCGTCGCTGGCGTTCGACCTCTTGATGGGGGCCCTGCGAGAAAACCCGGATCACGACTCCATCCGCCGGATCCTGGGCTACCAAAAGTACCGCGGCAGGTGGTGTACCCGGTTCGAGGTCGACAAGCTCCGAAACGGCCAGGTGTGGCACGAGACGTTCGGGTGGTTGCCCCGCGCTTACGTCAAGCGCTACGAGCAGGGCGAGCGGCTTCACGGCAGCCGGTGGATCACGGCGGAGGAAGACGCAAGGCTCCGCCGCGAGATCAACTCGGGCTGGGACGTCGAAACCGAGCACTACACGATCCGCACCAACCACAGCCTCGAAACCGGCGTCGACATGGGCCGGCAACTCGAACGGCTCTACCGCGTCTGGAAGCAACTGTTCGTCCGCTTCTACGCCACTGAGGACCAGGTGGCCGCGCTGTTCGCCGGGTCGAAGCGCCGCGGCCCGCCGATCCGGCTCCAAAACCGACACGCGGTCGTCTATTTCCGCGACCGCGAGGACTACAACCGGACGCTGAGCCCGGTGCTTCCGAACGTCGAGATCTCGATCGGCGTCTACGTCGACACCGCGCGCCGGGCCTACTTCTTTGCCAGCGAGGACCACGAAGAGCGAACCTTGCTCCACGAGGCCGCGCACCAATTGTTTCACGAATCCCGGCCCGTGGCGCCCGGCGTGGGAAGTGACCACAACTACTGGATCATCGAAGGGATCGCCATGTACCTGGAGTCGCTCCGCGACGAAGACGGCTACCACGTCCTCGGCGGCTTCGACGACCTGCGCATGGAGGCCGCCCGATACCGGCTGCTCAGCGACAATTTCTACGTTCCGCTTTCCGAACTCACGACCTACGGCATCGACCAGGTGAAGGCCGACAAGCGGATCGGCACGCTCTACAGCCAGGCCGCCGGACTGACGCACTTCCTCATCCATTACGACCACGGGCGCTACCGCGACGCGCTGGTCGCCTACCTCACGGCCGTTTACAGCGGCCGCGCCGACCCGGGCACGTTGGCCCGCCTCACCGGCGCGAGTCACCCGGAACTCGACCGCCAATACCGCGAGTTCATGGAGAAGGGGCCCCAGGCGGAGAGCGGCGGCGAGTCCCGTTGACGCGACTGTGGTATGGGATATAAAGGTTGTCCATTGAGACACCAAGGTCGCGACCCTGCCAAGATTTTTCCGTTCCGTTCAGCGGGCAAGCTGGCCAAAGGGGGGGCGAGCCGCTAAGATGGACGTTGCACTCCCAATGTTTCCCGCCCGATAACGCCCTATCGAGATCGTCGACCAGCGTGTCTTACGTCAGCGTCACCACCGAGGGCCAACTCCTCCAATACTGCGAGCAGTTGGCCGGTTCAGAGCGAATCGCCTTCGACACCGAGTTCGTTTCCGAGCAGACGTACCGGCCGGTGCTGTGCCTCGTGCAGGTTGCCGCCGGAGACGAACTGGCGTTGATCGACGCGATGGCGATCGACGATCTGACGCCTTTTTGGCAGGCGATCGCCGAGCCGGGCCACAGGACAATCGTCCACGCCGCCCGGGGGGAATTCGAATTCTGCCTCCGCGCGGTCGGCCGGCGCCCGGCCGACCTGTTCGACGTGCAGATCGCGGCCGGACTGGCCGGGATCGAGTATCCGGCCGGGTTCGGCGCGCTGCTTTCCAAGGCGCTGGGAAAGAGGGCCGCAAACGAAGAGACCCGCACCGACTGGCGACGCCGCCCCTTGAGTGATCGGCAGATCCGATACGCCCTGGACGATGTCCGCTATCTGCTCGGCATTCACGACACACTGCACTCACGGCTCGATAAGCTGGGGCGACTGGGGTGGATGGACGAAGAGATGGCCACTTGGCAAGACGAGACCGAGCGGTCCCTTTCCCAGGAGCGATGGCGGCGGGTATCCGGGAATTCCGGCCTGGATCAGAAGAGCCTGGCCATCGTCCGCGAGCTTTGGCGGTGGCGCAACTCGGAGGCCGATCGCCGAGATTGTCCGCCCCGTCGGGTGCTTCGCGACGACCTGATCGTCGAATTGGCCAAACGGAAGACGGCCGACCTGAAACGAATTGGGGCGGTCCGAGGGATGGAACGTGGCGACTTGAAACGCCTGTTGCCCCAGATCGCCGACCGCATTCGCCAGGCAATTGCACTACCCGAACCCGAGTGGCCCGCTAAGTCTTCCCACCAGGGGAACCCACGACTTTCCGTGCTCGGGCAACTCCTCCACGCGGCGCTGGGCAGCGTCTGCCGCCAGAACGATCTGGCCCCGGGATTGGTGGGAACTCCAACCGATGTCCGCGAGTTGATTGTCTACCAAACCGGGCGCAGCGCCGATGGCTCTTTGCCGAATCTCGCCCGGGGTTGGCGGGCTGAGGTCGTGGGAAACTTGTTCGACGACCTCTTGGCCGGCAGGAAATCGATCCGCGTCGGCGACCCGGCGTCGGAATATCCACTGGTCTTCGAAAACACCGAGCGGTAGCTATACTCCTCAAACGGATCGAGCGGCTCGCCGGAAGCTCCGATCGCCGGCGGCAACGGGGCCGGCGAATCGATTGGCAACCCGTCGGGAGGCGGCGATTGAGTTCCCGGCTCCCGGATTGTGGGCCAGGCAGGCGAGCCCATCGCGGGCGGCGTTTCGGGCGGGGGCGGTGTCTCGGACGCCGGCTCGCCGGAGGGCAGTGTCTCGGCTGGAGGAGACGCGGCCCCTCCCCCGTGGACCGTGGATTCGTGTGCGGTCTGGATGACCTCCGCAGAAGGAACCGCCGGCTCCGTGCTTTCGCCGGGGGGGGAAGGGTCGGAAGCGGCGTCGGGCGCGGCCTCCCCTTTGCTCTGGGCAAGCTCTTCGTCTGCCCCTTCTTCTTTCGGCTCGATGAAATAGGCCTCGTCGGCGACCGACACGGAGCCGATCCCGTCCTGTGGCTGGCCGAGTTCGACCAACGGAATCTTCAGTTGGCCGCCGGCGAAATTGGTCCCCTCATAAATGCTCCCCCGCTCGAACGGACCGGCTCCAAAGACCCAGAGCGCCTTGGCGTCACTTTCCATGGGGATCGCCCCCGACTGCCACACCGGCCGCCCCGTCTCGCGGTTGTAGGCGAAGACGGCAATCTTGATCACCGCGCGTTGATCCATCCTCTTGACAAAGGGAAGCTCGGGGATGTTGGTCGGAATCCCGAACCCGGAAACCGGGAAGAAGGCCGGAATATCGACCCTCGGCACGCCGTACGTCAGCTCGTGGTGGTCGGTTCCAATGGCCCCCGCCCGGGCCTCGACGACGTACTTCGCCTCCGCTTTCGTCTCGGCCACGACGCAGCCGCTGGCCAGCAGGTGCTGCCGTAAGGAGCTGACCAAGTAGGACGAGTCGGTGAGCCCGGCGAGGGGAAGACTGTCCAGAAAGACCGTCTTGCCCGCCAAAGAGCGGAGGTCGAGCCGGCTGACGGCGCGGTCCATGGCGTCGGTGATGAGCAATTGCTCGGTAGCCGACCGGCTGGTGTCGGTCCATTTTGTGGTGCCGCAGCCCAGCAGGACCCCACACAGCAGGAGTGTCAGCGGCAGCCGGGAATCCATGCGACAGCCTCATGCCCTCCCCCCCAGGGAAGACCTCTTGACCAAGACGATATCCGTCAGCGCGCGTTTCCCATGTTCGCAACGACACTGTTCGCGCGGCAGTACTGAGCGGGGCGGGATTATAGCGAAAGACACCGCGGGCCAAAACCTCCATTTTTCAAACATTTCGCGGCCCGGATCGATTGACATAACCCACTATGGGGAAGGTCCAGTCGCATACTGAAACATCTGGCTCCGACCACTCGAGTCGGAAGACTGACTCGCTGGAGGCCGCCCGGTAACGTAGATTTTCTGGGATGAAGGGCCCGTGTCGAGCAGTGGGAGTGTTGGAGCCGGGGACTGCACCCATAGGGGGGGGGGGGTGCCCCTTCGTCACGACCACCCTGCGGTAGTGGCTTGCGGTACGGTTGCCGATGCCAAGCACGTCATTTTGTTCTCGCCAGCAGCCCACTGACGTTTTGACAGACCCAGCCGTGAGAAAACCGATGTTTGAGGAGCGAGGGATGCCCGCCGGGAGGAAGTTGCTCAGCGGCTTCGCCATGTACCCTCTTCTTGTCGTCACGTTGCTAACCGTAGGAGTTGGGACTTACGCCTACTTCCGGTCGACGCCCCGCGGCCCGAGCGGGAAGTTGGAGGAATCCCGCCCGCCGATCGTTCGCGTGTTCCAGGTAAGGAAAGGATCCCATCGATGCTCGGTCACCGTGTTTGGGACAAGCCGGGCCAGTCAGCAGTGGACGGCGATCGCGGAGGTGCGAGGTGAGGCGATCCACGTCGACCCGAGCTTCGAGCCGGGCGAGATCTTGCCGGCCGGGACGTTGCTGGTGCGGATCGACTCCGAAGAGTACGAGTTGGCGGCGACTCGCTTTGAAGCCGAAGTCGCCGTTCACGAGGCGGAGATTACCGAGTTGGACACGACCGGGGACCACCTGAAGGAAATCCAAGCCCATCAGGAGCGGCAACTCGCCCTGGCCGACGAGGAGCTCGAGCGAGAGAGGTCGTTGCTGAAGACCGAGGCGATCTCGAAAAGCGACCTGGAACGGGCGGAAAACGTGTACTTGGCCCGGTTGATCCTCTCGCTGGAAACGGGCAATAACCTGGCGTTGATACCGCAGAAGCAGGCCCGGGCAACCGCGGCGCGCGATGCCGCCCGAACGCAACTGAAACAGGCCCAGCGGGAATTGAAGAAATGCGAGATTCGGTTGCCGTTCGGCGCCCGTTGCGCGAGAAAGCTGATCGAAGCGGAGCAGGTTGTTACGCCCGGCGAGCGGCTGGGAACGTTTCTGGCCATGGAAACGGCCGAAGTCGTGGCAATGGTCGAGACACGCAAGGGCGCCGTCCTTTTCCCGCACGGGGTCCCAGGATACCCGGGCGGGGCTTTCGACTTCGAGGCCCTCGACTGGAGCCAGCGGAGTCAGGCCGTAAAAAGCGTGCTGGAGATACTCGACGCCGAGGTGTACCTGGGTTCGGGCGAACCTTGGAAAGGCAAAGTCACACGACTGGCCAGCGCTTTGGACCCTGCGACCCGGACCCTCCCGGTCGTCATCGAGGTCCCTGATCCCTACACCAACGTCGTTCCCGGCGTTCGCCCGGCGCTGGTACCCGATGCCTTTTGCCGGATAACTCTCCACGGCGACACGGTCCGGAACGTGGCGGTAATTCCGCGAGACTCTCTCGACGAGGGCGTGAGCAACGAGACGGGCGAAGTCGTCGACGTCGTTTACGTGCTCCGCCGCAGTAGCTCGGAAAGCACCGACGGGAAGTCGCCCGGCGTGGCCGGGACCCTGGAAATCCGGGAGGTCTCCGTGCTCGCGCTGGAGGACGACGTCGCCGTGATCGACGACGGAATCGACGACGGCGACCTGGTTCTCTTGGGCGATCTTTACCCGGCCATTGCGGAGATGCCGCTGGTAGGGCAGCTCGAAGCCAACCCGGCCGCCGATCGACAGTCCCCTCCAGACGCTCCTAGGGAGGAGACCCGGTGATCGGTTACTTTGTGCGGCATCCCACGGCCGCCAACCTCCTGTTGTTGGGGATCGTGTTGTTGGGCGTGCTCGGCGCCTGGTCGCTCAGGCGGGAAGTCTTCCCCGAATTCGATCCCAATTTCATCCACGTCAAGGTCCTTTACCGGGGCGCCTCGGCGGAAGAGGTGGAGGAGACGATCTGCCTGAAGATCGAGGAGGAGATCGAAGGCATCGAGGGGATTGAGAAGGTCGAGTCGACCGCCCGGGAGGGGTTCGCGCTTTTGGCCGTCGAGGTGGCCGACGGATACGCGGTCCGCGATGTTCTCGAAGACGTGCAGAACGCCATCGACCAAATCGACACCTTCCCCGAAGACGCGGAAGAGCCGATCGTCTGGGAGGTGAGGCCGCTTTCCGCGGTATGTACGGTGTCGGTCTGGGCCGATCCCGTCGAGCCCGCGGAGAACACCCCGCAACACGGCGACTCCCGGCAGGAGCGTCGAGAGGGAATTCAGGCGAGGATGTCGGAGAAGGACTTGCTCGCATTCGCCGACCGGATCAAGGACGATCTGCTCGCCCTGGATGAAGTGAGCCTCGTCGAGACCAGCGGTTTCTCCGAGCACCGGATTCGCGTGGAGGTCCGCCGGCGGGACCTCCTGGCTCAGGGCCTCACCACGGGCGACGTCGCCCGGCCAATCCGGGCCCAAAGCCTCGACCTGCCGGCCGGCAGCGTCGAGACCGACGAGCGGGAAATCAAGATCCGCGTGGTCGATCAGCGCCGCCGGGCCGAGGAGTTTCGCGATCTGCCCATCAACGTGGGCCCGACCGGGGCGAAAATTCCCCTGCGCGCGTTGGCCACGGTCACCGATACGTTTGAGGACGAGTGGCACCAGACCGCCTTCTACAGCGTCAACGACCGCTCGAACGAGCACGATTCCGGGGCCGGCAGCCGCCGGCCCGATCGGACAATCCAAGGCCGCCGCTGCGTGAACCTCGACGTCAGACACACCGACAAGGAAGACACGATCCGGGTCGCCGAGGCCGTGGAATCCTTCATCGAGCGTCGCCAAAAAGCGTTGCCGCCGGGGGTCCACCTCACGATGTGGGGCGACTATTCCTTCTATGTCAAAGACCGGCTGGGGATGCTGATCAAAAACGGCATCTACGGATTCATCCTGGTCTTCTTCACCCTGTGGCTGATGCTGAATCTGAGGCTGTCGTTCTGGGTGGCGGTGGGCATTCCCGTCTCCTTCCTGGGAACGGTCTTTGTGATGGGCCTTTCCGACATCAGCCTGAACATGATCACCATGTTCAGTCTGATCATGGCCCTGGGGATCATCGTCGACGACGCGATCGTGATCGGCGAAAACATCTTTGCCCATTACAGCCGCGGCAAGGACCCCACCCGCGCGGCCATCGACGGCACCAAGGAAGTCGCCCTGGGCGTGACCGCGTCGATGATTACGACGGTGGCCATTTTCATGCCCCTTCTCGAGATGGAGGGGGAGGTCGGCAAGATCATGCGCTGGATGCCCGTCGGCGTGATCACGGCGCTGGCCGTCAGTCTTGTGGAAGCCTTCTTGATCCTGCCCCACCACTTGCGGCACGCGCTGGGGAAGATTCCCAGGAAGGCCGCCGGCCTCCGCGCGGCGATCGACGGTCAGGTGCGCCGGTTCACCGAACGTGTGTATGGACCCGTGCTCCGCTGGTCGGTGCGCCGGCCGCTGGTCCCGTTGGCGGCAATGATCACGGCGTTCCTGATTTCCCTGGGGATGCTCCAAAGTGGGCGCCTGAAGTTTCAACTCTTCCCGGAGCTCGACGGCGACTTCCTGTTCGCCCAGGTGGAATTGCAGCAGGGCGCCGATTTGAGGCGAACCGAGGCGCTGGTCCGAAAGATCGAAGGCGCCCTGTTCGAGGTGAACGAGAACTTCCGGCCGCGACAACCGGAGGGTCGGAACCTGATCGAGCACGTGAGCACCTCCTTCGGTTTCGCCCGCACGATGGCCAACACGCCCCAGAACCTCGACAGCGGCAGCCACTTGGCGCAGGTCATCGTCGAGTTGCTCGACGCCGACACGCGCGACGCCCGCTGCGACGAAGTGCTCCGCGTCTGGCGCGAGAAAGTGGGCCCCGTCGCCGACGTGGTTCGGCTCACTTTCGAGCAGATGCAGGTCACCCCGGGCGGCAAGCCGATCGACATCCAACTCCGGGGCGAGAAGCTGGAGGACCTCAACGCCGCCAGTCGACGGCTCCGGGAAAAGATCGGCACGTATCCCGGGATCCGCAACCTTTCCGACGACCTGAGGCCGGGCAAAGAGGAGGTCCACGTGCGGCTCAAGCCGGCCGGACGACTGCTGGGAGTGACCACCGCCGCGCTGGCCTCCCAACTCCGCGGCGCCTTCTGGGGCGATATTGCCGAAGAGTTTCAGCGCGGCCCCGATGCGTTCGAGGTCCACGTCCGCTTCACCGCGAGTGACCGACGCTCGCTGGCCGACCTCGACGACTTCGAGGTGCGAACGCCCACGGGCGACACGCGGCCGCTCGGCGAGGTCGCCTGGTACGAGAAAGTTCGCGGCTTCTCACAGATCATCCGGGTCGACCGTCAGCGCACCGTTTCCGTAACGGCCGACCTTGATACGAGCCGAGGAAACGCGGCCGAGATCCTCGACGACCTGGAAACGAACCACTTCCCCGAGCTTCTCACGGAGCACCCGGGCGTCTCGATCAACCAAGAGGGGCAGCGCAAGGAGTCGGCCAAGACCAACACGAGCCTGGCACGAGGATTTGTGATTGGTCTGGTGATGATCTTCCTCCTCTTGAGCTTCGTGTTCAAATCGTACGTTGAGCCGCTGATCGTGATGATAGCAATCCCTTTCGGACTAATCGGGGCGGTCGTCGGGCACTTGGTGCACGGGCTCGATTGGACCATGCCCAGTTCGATCGGCTTCGTTTCGCTGGCCGGGATCGTGGTCAACGACTCGATCGTGCTGGTCGCCTTCATCAAGCTCCGGCTCAAGGAGGGCAAGGGCCTGGTCGAGGCGGTTCAGATGGCCGGAATCCAGCGGTTCCGGCCGGTGGTGCTTACCTCGGCGACCACCGTGGCCGGCCTGTTGCCCATGATGGCGGAGACCAGCCTCCAAGCCCAGTTCCTGGTTCCGATGGCGGTATCCATCTCCTGGGGACTGTTGTTTGCGACCGTGCTGGTACTCATTTTGGTGCCAAGCTTGTATGCTATTCTGGCAAGGCTTGGCTGGTCGCAACAGATCGAGGTCACCCACCCGGGGGTTGGAGAGACAGCATGAACGATTCCGAGTCGAATCAAGCGCGGGAGCTTCGCGAGATCCTTCTGCCGCTCGAAAAACGAGTGCGCACGCTCACGGTAACCGTCATTCTTTTGGTGCTGGCCGTGTTCCTGCTCACGGCCACGGTGCTCTGCGAGTTGGCGAACTACTTCGGTGTCGACCGGCTGCGTTTCGACGCGGCGTCGGTCGGCGGCGTCGTGCTGGGGTTCGCCGTGGGTTGGTTCGCCCGCAAACGGGTGTGAACGTCACCTATTGCTTCGCTTTCGCCGTCGGGGGAGTGGGGCCGGGGTGGTCGAAGAGTTTTCGCATCATCAGGCCCGTCTTGGACGTGCCGCCTTTCCACAGGTCCCACTGGGGATCGGCCACCCGGTCGAAGTAGGCGTGCATCCGCGCGGCCAGCTTCCGCTGCGTTTCGGCATGCTCGGGCTTGTCGACGAGGTTCTCGAGCTCGGCGGGGTCGGTGCTCAGGTCGTAAAGCTCGTTGGGCGACTCTCGGAACCGCTCGATGTACTTCCAGCCGTCGGTGCGGATGGAGCGGACGTTCTCGAACTCGTAGTAAACGGTGTTGTCCCAGTCGGCGATCTCCTGCCCCTCAAGCGCTCGGGCGAAGCTCCGTCCGGGCGACTTCGGCTGGGTCGTGTTCTTCCAATCGAGACCCAGGTATTCGAGCATCGAGGGCATGAAGTCGACGTTGCTCGTCAAGAGGTCGATGCGCCGGCCCGCCGGGATGCGGCCCGGATGCCAAAAGATGAGCGGAACGTGCGTGGTCCAATCAAAGGCGGTGAGCGGCCGAGTGTGGTCGCCCATGCCCCAGAAGCCGCTGTGCCCGCCCGACATGCCCTGGTCGGCCGTAAAGATCACCAGCGTGTTTTCGTCGAGGCCGAACCGCTTGAGCGTCTCCATCACGCGGCCCACGCCGTCGTCGACGCCGCTTATTTCGGCGGCGTACTTCCGGATGGCCGTCAGGTCGCCGATCCGATCGCCGTAGTTGAAGTTCCACGGGTGCGCCGGGAGGCGAGGAAACGAGGGAAGCGTGCCCTCGGCGTACGTCTCCTTGTGCCGGTTGCGGATCGGCTCGTACATCGCCTTGCCGAGGCCGTAGGGGCCGTTGTAGGCGAGGAACAGGAAGAAGCGACGGTCCTTGTTCGCCTCGATGAACTCGATGCCGCGGTCGGTCCAGTAATCGGTCAGGTAACTGGGCTCGGTGCGGATCTCGCCGTTTTCGATGATCTCCTGGTCGTAGAACCCCTGGCTGTGCCCGTGCGGCTTGGTGACCCAGAACGTGAACCCTTGCTGCGGATGAAGATTCCCGCCGAGGTGCCACTTGCCCGAGAGGCCGCAGACGTACCCGGCGTCGACCAGTAGCGAGGGGAGCGTGTCGAACTCCTCGAGCGTGTCGTAGGCCCCGGGCCCGATCTGGGCCCCGCCCGCCCCGAGGTAACGATGGACGCCGTGCTGGCAGGGCATCAGCCCCGTGAGAAAGCTCGCCCGGGTGGGGGAGCAGACGGCGTTGTTCGCATAACAACGCGAAAAGAGCGTGCCCTCGGCGGCGAGGTTGTCGACGTGCGGCGTTTTGATGTCCGGGTTGCCGTAGCAGCCCATCGTCCAGGCGCCGTGGTTGTCGGTCAGGATGAACACGATGTTCGGCAGCGACCCCTCCGCCGCCGTCGCAACGCCCGGGCTCAAGAGCAACGCGACGGCGAGCAACCAGCACGCCAAACGTAGGTTATGCTTCAACATATCGTATCCCCTTGTCATGCGGCCGGTTGATCTTTGGGCTTGGTTGTCGCGCGTCTTGGTTTGCGCGAGACCACTTTCCGCCCGCTTTCCTCTTGTTTGCGACGAATATCCTCACAGATCGCATCGATATCGTGATTGAATTGTGCCGCGTACTGCTGCCGATATTCTCGGATTTCTTCGACGATCGGATCGCGAAACATGGCTACGTGGCGTTCTTGGTGTTTGCGGGCTGAACTTTACGAGGCTCTTCATCGGCGAATTGATAGCGTCCGGATTCCCGGAGTTTCTCTTCGACGTTGCGGTAATACTCCGCAACCTTCCGGAGATCGTGGCCGTGTTCCGCGGAAACTTGGTGCCTGATGCGCCGAATCTCGTCGATTTCGTAATCACTCATCGCCGTCACCGCCGCTCAGGAAGTTCAGTGGCGTCGTCAGTACGGGGCAAGGCAACGCGAGTTCAAAATTCACCACACGGATGTGATGGAACTTG
>JBDRTC010001054.1:0-8653 GCA_043824335.1 Planctomycetota bacterium
CCGGCGGAAAGAGCCACGAAGAAGTCTTGGGCACCAAAATGCTCCAAGGGGCGCAACTGGCCCTCGAAGAGGCCAACGCCCGGGGTGGGTATCTGAAACGGTCCATCCCCTTCGAGCTGGTCGTCACCAACGACAACGGCCTCTGGGGCGCCTCGGGGAACGAAATCGTCAACATGGCCTACAAGGACAAGGTTTGGGCGATCCTCGGCACGATCGACGGGGCCAACAGCCACATCGCCATCCGCGTCGCCCTGAAGGCCGAGGTCCTGATGATGAACTCCGGCGATACCGACCCCACCTTCGTCGAAACCAACATCCCCTGGGTCCTCCGTTGCATTGGTGACGACCGGCAGATGGGCTATCTGCTGGTCGACTACATGTATCGCAAGCTCGACCTGAAGCGAGTGGGGATCATGCGGGCCTCGAACCGCTACGGCCGCTTCGGCGTCCGCGAAATCCTCGACGCCAGCCGACGCCTGGGCCGTCCCATCGCCCTGGAAATGGCCTACCACGTAGGAAGCGACGATTTTTCCCTGGAGCTCGAACGGCTCCGGCAGGCCGGCGTCGACGCGATCGTTCACTGGGGCGACGCCGTCGACGGCGCCCACGTGCTCAACCAGATGCGATCGATGGGCATGAAACAACCCTTTTTCGCCTCTGACCGAGCGATCTCTGACGAGTTCGTCGAGATCGCCGGCAAGAACGCCGACGGCGTCATCTGCCTCTCGCCATGGGACCCCACCCGAAAGGACCCGAAGTATCTGGCCTTCTGCGAAGCGTTCCGAAAACGGTTCGACGGAGAGGAGCCGGAAACCTACGCCGCGCACGGCTACGACGGCATGGCGATGCTGATTTGGGCCGTGCAGGTGGCGGGTCTGAATCGGGCGAAGATCCGCGACGTGTTGGCCTACCGCACCGAGCCCTGGCACGGGGTCACCGGCGACATCGTTTTTAGCGCCGTCTTGGACGACCTCGGCGAAGTCTACCTCGCCCAACGGGAAGGTTCCACGTGGAAATACTACTGCCGCACGGACCTCGACCTTCCCCGGGCCGATGCGACCGTCCGCGAACGCGCCGCCCCCTCGCCGGCCACCACGAGTTCCCGTTGACGGCACACACCTTGAAGTACGGCCAAACGGCAAGACAAGCCTTTGCAGAGGTCCCAGTCCCGAAGGGACGGTAGTCAATAGCCAGGGGCGTAAGCCCCTGGAGAGGATGGAACCGGGTCCGGGAAGCCCCGGAGGGGCGGCACTATCCTCGTGTCGCCCCTCCGGGGCTTGAGTCCTGGTCGCCCTTGAATCCAGGGGCTCACGCCCCTGGCTATTGACTGTCGCCGCGTTGCGGCTAACCTTTTTGCCGTTTGCACCTGCATTGGCACGGCAGATCGACGGAGAGACGCTGAAATCATGTTTAGTCGAAACTTCGCCACCTCCCTCGTCCTGGCCTGCCTTTGCCATCCGGCGGCCGGAGGCGAACCAACACCAACGAGCACGCCCGCCCAAGAAGCGTTCTTTCGCGCCCGGGAGCACCAGACCGAATACTCGGGCCCCGGACGCGAAGAGCCGGAGCCCACGGATATTGCCGAGGTCAGGATCGGCTACTTCGGCCCCGGCGATCCGTCGCATTCCGAGGGCGGCGACCTGTGGCTCGCGGCCGAGCTGGCCGTCGAGGAAGCCAACCGCCGGGGCGGCTACCAAGGCAAGCCGTTTCGGCTCGTGCCCGGCTGGTCGGAAAACCCCTGGGGTACCGGCGTCAGACAAGTGGTCCGGATGGCCTACACGGAGAAGGTTTGGGCGATCGTGGGCGGGATCGACGGCCCTTCGACCCATCTGGCCGAGCAGGTGGCCGTCAAGGCGCGTCTCACGCTCCTAAGTCCCGCGAGCACCGACAAGACGGTCAACCTGACCAACGTGCCCTGGATGTTCTCGCTGGCTCCCGGCGATCACCTCCAGGCCCCCGTGATGGCCGCGGCGATCCGGGAGCGTCTCGGGCGCGAGCCGTTTGTGCTCGTCTCGGCCGAGGATCACGACTCGCACCTGTTCGCCGTCGAGCTGGGCAGGTGTTTCGCCGCCCGAGAGATGATGCCCAGCTACCATTTCAAGTGCAGCCGGACGGCAGAGGACCTCGGTGAACTGATCGCGCGCATTGTGCGGTCGAAGCCGCATGCCGTGGTGCTTATCGCCGGGCCGGACCCAAGCGCCCGGCTGGTCACCGGCCTCCGCACGAGCGGTTTCACGGGCCTCGTGTTCGGCGGACCGGCCATGGGACGCCAACGGTTTCGCCAACTCGCCGGCGGTGCGGCGGAGGGAGTGCTGTTTCCGCTTCTTTATCGTTCGCCGACGCCGTCGACGGAATGCTCGAAATTCTCGAAGTTCGCGAACTTCTCGAAAGCTTTCCAAGAACGGTCCGGCCGGCTGCCCGACTACGCCGCGGCCCACACGTACGACGCCGTCGCCCTGCTCGTGGCCGCCATCCGCAAGTCGGGCCTCAACCGGGCCCGAATCCGCGACGCCGTCGCGGCCCTCTCCCCCTGGCCCGGCGTCACCGGCCCCGTCGAGTGGGACCCCTCAGGCAGCAACACCCGGGCCGTCTCCCTCGGCACGATCCGCGACGGTCACGTGATACCGTTCGCCGTGAAACAGTCCCCGTAGCACCCCCCGACTGATTCGTATGAATAGATGACACTCTGCCGACTATTTGAGCAAACGCCAGATCGTTACCCACGGAACCAGCCTTTGCGGCGGAACCACAACAGCAGGCCTATGACGACCGATGCCATCAGACCAAGTGCAACAGGGTAGCCGTACCGCCAGTGCAGTTCGGGCATGTGATCGAAGTTCATGCCGTATAACCCGGCGATGAAGGTGAGTGGAATGAAGATCGTCGCGATGGTTGTCAGCGTCTTCATCACGTCATTCGTTCGATTGCTGATGGCGGCGAGGTGGAAATCGCGGAGATCAGAGCAGGTGTCGCGGTAGGTGTCGATGGCCTCGCCGAGTTGAATCGTGTGGTCGTAGCAATCGCGAAGGAAGATGCGAGTCTCGTCGGAGATGAGTGCGTGTGTATCCCGCAACAGTTGATTGATCGCTTCTCGGTGCGGTCGGATCGCTCGACGAAGCACGAGCAGCTCGCTGCGGAACGCGTTGATGGCTGCGATCGAGGCATCTCCGCGCGTGTCGATTAGCTGGCGATCCAATGCGTCGAGTCGCTCGCCATAAGACTCGACGACGGGAAAATAGTGGTCGATGATCGAGTCGAGCAGTGCATATGCGAGGTAATCCGTGCCGCGATGGCCAATGCGTCCGCTCGAGTCGCGGATGCGTTCGCGAACCGGATCGAGGCAGTCGGCCGGTTTGCCTTCCTGAAATGTCAGCACAAACCTTTGGCCGACAAAGAAACAAATCTGTTCAGTTTGCAGTTGCTCGCTCGCGTCGACCATCCGGGCCACGATGAACAGGTGGTCGCCGTAGTCTTCGACCTTCGCTCGTTGATGCACGTTGACAACATCTTCGAGGGCGAGCCGGTGTAGGCCAAACATGTCGCCAAGGTGGTGGATCACGTCAGCATCGCCGAGACCATTTACGTTGATCCATGTGACGTTGTAGGTTTCCGTCAGCTCCTTCAGACCGTCCGGAGAATCAACGATCTTGTCGACAAGGTCACCGTTTGAGAACGCCATCACGCGGATCACGGGTTTCGGTTCTTCCGGTCTCGCAACGACGGTTCCCGGAATGGCACCGGGCGGCGTGACTCGGTTGAAGGGTCTCAGGATTGAGTCAAGACGCTTGTGTTTCATGACCGGCCCTTCTCCGTCACGCTGTTTTCTGATCAGTTTCGCGCTGGAAGCCGCTCCAAACGGACCGATCGACGGACCGTAGATGCAGGTCGCGCTGTGGGAAGGCGATTTCGATTGCCGCTTGACGAAACGCTTTGTCGATGGCCGTGTGCAACTCGTCGATCACCTGCAGCCGATTGTTGAGGTCGGGCAGGAACGTTCGCACCACAAGATTCAGGCTGTTGTCGCCGAATCCTTCAAACGTTACGAGCGTTGGCGGGTCATCGAGGATCAGCGGGTGGTCGTTGCAGATCTGCAACAGCAGTTCTTTCGCCCGCTCAACGTCTGAACCATAGGCCACGCCCACGTTGACGACGATGCGGTTCGTCTTGTCTGAAAGAGTCCAGTTCAGCATTCGCCCCGTGATGAACTCTTTGTTCGGGATCAGGTATTCCTTGCGGTCCCAATTCGTGATTGTCGTTGCACGGATGCGAATTCGCGACACAACGCCCGTCACATCGTCGACGGTCACGACATCGCCAAGCCGGATCGGCCGTTCAAATAGCAGGATCAAACCAGCGACGAAGTTGGCGAAGATTTCCTGCAGCCCAAACGCCAGCCCGAACGTCAACGCGGTTGCCAGCCATTGCACTTTTGACCAGCCCACAGAGATTGCGTTGAACGCCAGAATGACACCGAGCAGGACGATGGCGTAACTGGTGATGCTGGTAACGGCGTAGCGAATCGACATGTCGAGTGGTAGCCGTTGAAGCAGCGAGATTTCCATCAGGCCCGGAATGTTGCGGGCACAGACGAACGTCACTATGCCGATCAGTATGGCCAGACCGATGTCGGCCACCGTCACTGTACGAAGAACGTCGACCGGCTGAGCCGTTGCCGTGACTGCAGCTTCCGATCCCTGCGGTTGGGCGAGCGTGCGCGCCGGGCCACGAACTGCGTTTGTCTCGGCCGTTGCCGTGACTGTAGTGGTCCAGACGGGCCACTCCTCAAGAATTCGCAGAGCCGGCAGCACGTTGACCCAAATCAGCCACATGCCGATGAACGAGGCCGCGATCAGACCGGTTTGGATCAGACGTTGGCTCTGTTCCGTATTCGCGGCAACGTCCGGTTGCATCTCCTCGATTGGAACGACTTGATTCGGACCGAGCTGAGCTGAATCAGCCGACTGTTCGCGGCTGGCAACTTCTGCGGCTCGCCGTTCTCTGGCTTGTTGGATGCTGATCGCCCTTCGTCGTACTAGCAAAAGGCGTAGCAGGAAAGCCCGGAGAAGCTGCGCCCCAACGATGAATACAAACGTGGCGTAGAATCGCCACGTGAGTTGTTGAGCGGTGTAGTAGTAACCCGCGACGGTCATTCCGGCGATTGTCAACGGAACCAGCACACAGCCCCAATACCAGACGGGCTTCAGTCGATCGAACCAGCCACCGGGATGGGCCACGAGGTATTCGCGGAATATGCCCGAGTCCGGTCGTAGGACCCGTCTCATGAAAACCGCTAAAATCACCATTCCGGCGACGAAGAAAACTCGCTCGATCGAATCGACGCCGTGTTCGGGGATCGTGGAGTAGAGCACCGACGTGACGAACGCGACGGGCAGGCCAAGCAGCGTGGCCCACTTCAAGTTCGCTCTGAACACACCAATCGTCGACGCAGGCCAGTCGAAGTGTGAGTCGGCGAGCCCGCGTTGTCGGCAAACTCGACGCAGCAACTCCAGCGGAAAGTAAACCCATGCAACCGCAAACAGACCCTGTGAAAGCGCACGAGCGAACTGTGATCCGTTGGAGAAGACGTTCAACCGCCATCCGAGGAAGAAAACGAGCCCGGGCCACGCGACGGCAAGCATCAGCGTGAGAAAAGCAGCCCGCAACGTCGGCGAGAACTGCGTACAGGTTCCGCGTGCCGCTATTTGGCTGGTTGCCTGAAGTTCGCGGCGAAGCCGTGGTTTCTGCCATATCAACAGAGCAAAGGCGACTACGCCAATTCCATAGACAAGCGGATGCGATCGAACGTCTTTGCCGAGCTGCTGACCAACTTCGGTCCAGCGGGCTGGATCAAGCGCCCACGTGTCGGATGCGTCAATCTCAAACGAGGAGAACAGCGTGCGATTGCTGCGAATCCAGAGAACTCGTTCGTCGATGTAGTCTTCGTAGCGCTCGGTCTCGCGGATGAGCCGTTGCTCGGTGGCGTCCAGTTCAAACAGCGTATCAAGATAGGCGCTGCAGTTACGAATGACTCCGTCGAGATACTCTCGACACTGCTCAACCAGTAGCCGTGCGGAGGCCTCAAGGTTCTCTCCTTCCACCTGGCCATTGACGGATACACTGCTGAGTACCCGCTGAAGCATTGCTTCGACCGACTCGGATCGCACATCGTCGTACTCGAAGAGCTCGTACTGCGTGTTTTCAATCAGCGTCTTCCGGTCCTGAACGTTCCTTCTTAGACGACGTGAGTCTGGCAGATCAATTCGTTCGCGTCGAAGGAGTGCTCCGATTGATCCCGTCAGGCCGATGTCGCTCACACGCTGTTGAGTCATCGTGAATTGCTTCTGCACGGCTTCGAGTCGAGCTTTCGTGCCTTCGAGCTTACGACGCGTTTCTTCGAGCGGCTGGCTCAGAGCGTGAGCTGCTTCGGCGAGCGTGATGTTCTCCTCGGCGTGGGTTCTCAACGCGACGGGAGCGGAAGCGAGTGCGTCGCGTGCCCGCTGCACGGCGGCTGCAGAATCAGCCGCACGTCGTCGGCTAAGCAAACCTTGCAGCGATGCAAGTTCGGAACTGGCGATCGTGACTTCCCGCGTATGAACGTCGCGCTCAAGCCGCAGAAAGTCAACGGCATCTTCCGCGTCATACTTGGCCAGCTCGTTCTGCAGGGCTGGCTGCTCGGCTTCAATCAGCACTCGACGAACCTGCAACGCGGCTCGCCGTGCTGTCGTCAACGGTGCGGGCTCGCCGGGAGGAGCAGCCGTATCGAGTTGCTTCTGGGTATCCGCAATCCGTTGAATCGCCGATAGCAGCAGGGTGCGGAGTTCTCGCCGGCGGTTCGCTCGCGTCGATGGCTCCGCTTCGGATTTGGCCTGAGCCGCCTTGAGTTCCGCCAAAGCGACTTCGCGCCTGGAGACTTCCTGTTCCAACTCCGGCAAAGTCAGGTCGGGTGGCGGTGACGGCCGGTCACGTTGCGGTTCCGCAAGCCGTCGGCGTAATGTCGCGACACGTTGCTGAAGATCGTCGGTATCGCGTCTGAACTGCTCGGCCTGCCCGGCAACTTCCGCGATGCGTTTCAGCCCATCGAGCGCCTGCACACAGGCGGCCTCGATCTTCTGCTTCGCATCGGCGTCTGGATCGGGCGATTCAGCCGCCTGCCTTCGCAGTGCTTCAACCGATTCGACAGTAACAGCAAGCTGACTGGTGGTACCGTTGGTGGCCGGCTGAGCGTAGGCGGATTCCGAGCCCAAAACCCCGATAAGCGCGAGAAACGGGACGAGCCAACCGATGCACGCCAGCAATCGGCGGCTGAGTGCGAGTTGCGTAGTGAAATCGCGTCCTGCAATCCACATCCCGTCCATGTGAAGCTCTGACAATCCCGCATCTTCGTAATCCAGGCCCGTTGCGGCCGAGAAGCGGCAAATGAAATACCAGATTAAACGAAATGAGGCAAGATCAGGTGGCTCTTCCGGGTTTTCAGGGGGCAGTGCCAGGGCAAAGGGAGCGACAATCCCCGCCAAATGGTGACCGGAGCCCTCTGATTCTCCGGAACACGCTTCGATTTCGCTCCACGCCAAACCACTCCTTTGTCCTGAAAAAGCACCCCTCAGAGGGGGCAACGGCGTGAGCGAAACGAGTCCGCGGCTCGTCTCTTACTCGACGCGGACCCGCCGCGTGTTGAACTGGCGGCGGTACTCCCGCGTTTTTTCGTTGTCCGCGTAATGTTCGGCGGCGCTAAAGGGATAGCTGCTCATGCCGTGGAAGGGGAGTGGCTCGACGGTGTCGGGGTGGGCCGTGTAACTCGAAAGATTGACGGACCAGTGGGACCGCGGTTAGTTCTTCGCCACGCTTTCAGGTCCCCCGGGTGAGCCCGAACCATTCGATCTGCCGGCGGGGACAGTAACCCAGCCCGTGCTCGGCGCAATACGGATGGAGCCATTCGGCCTTTTGGGCGAGGCTTTTCGGGTCGGTCCCTTGCGGCATGAGCATTACCCGGGATCGCTCGATCTCGGGAAAATCCGCCAGGTACGCCTCGACCTCCCGGCAGTCGTCGATCGCGTCGACGACGAACTTGAACTGATAGACGTATTCGGCCACCAGCCGGCGGATCACCTCGGGCGCGTGCCGGCTTCGTTGGTGACGGCCGATCCAGCGCGTCCCGGCCTCGGGCGGAGGAGTTGAGTTTGAGAGTTTTGGGCTGATCGACATCAGGTCGCACTCAACCGGCAGGTAGAGCGTGCCGGCCGTCTCGACCGTGAGGTGGCGGCCGCTCAGGCGAAGCGCGGCCGAGAGCGGAATCAACTCCGAAAACAGCATGGGCTCGCCCCCGGTGAGCACCACGTGCCGCCGGTCGAGCTCCTCGATCCGCGAGAGGATGTCCTCGACCGACCGGTCTTCCCCTTCCGGCTCCCAGGAGGCGTAGGGCGTATCGCAGAACCCGCAGCGCAAGTTGCAGCCGCTCGCCCGAACGAAGACACTCTCCGTGCCCGTCAAGAAGCCTTCGCCCTGGATCGATCGGAATATCTCGGCGACTCGCATGAGCAGTGGGGAGTAGGGAGTCAGTCATCTAGCATAGAATTTTACACCAATTCTTCATGAATATCGAAGATGGTACATGGAATGTTGAAGTGTGAAGATTTTAGCGCGAAGCGTTGAGTAT
>JBDRTC010001055.1:0-3107 GCA_043824335.1 Planctomycetota bacterium
GATCGTCTCGCCGGTGACGCCGCCCGAGAGGTCGCGTAACAGGGAGAGCCCCGTGGTGCCCAACTCCTTCGGCTCCACGTTCCGGCCCAGGCACGATTTGCAGGCGGCGTGGTCGCGCATCTCGTCGAAGCTGGAAACGCCGGCCGAGCTGAGCGTTCGCATGGGGCCGGCTGAGAGCGCGTTGATGCGGATCTTCTTTCGGCCCAGGTCCCAGGCCAGGTAGCGGACGGTGTGCTCCAGCGCCGCCTTGCAGACACCCTAGTCGTTCGCCGGGACCGGCCCGGCCAGAAGCTCGTATTCCTCCAGCGGCGCGGTGTCGCCGGCGAGGACCTGCTCGCAGTTCATCCGCAGAACGGGCATCTGGCCTTCAATGAACCGTCGGGCCACGCGCCGCTTCCGCTCGCTTTTGGCACCTTGCCCCAAGAGCAGGTGACCGCAGATGACCGTGATCGCGGCGTCGACCAGGTGACGGCCCGCCAGGTCGAGGTACGAAGTCGACCGCCTTTTGACAAACTGAATCGCCTCGAGCACCCGCTCTTTCGCCGGGAGGAGCTTTTCTTTCAGCTCGGCCAGAAGCGGGTCGTCGTACTCGGTCTTCTCGAACTCGGTCACGTATGCCTCGAACGAGCCGGAGGCGACGCCGCGAACGGCCGCCACGACCTGCAATTGGCTGGTCCCTTCGTAGATGGTGGTGATTCGTGCGTCGCGAAGGTGCCGCTCGGCGGCGTAGTCTTTCATGTAGCCCGAGCCGCCCAGCACCTGGACCGCCGTGTCGGCCACCCGGCAACACATCTCCGAGCAGTAGTACTTGCTCATCGGCGTGAGCATGCTGTTGAGCCGTTTGAACGACCTCGACGCTTGCCTCCGCCGCTTCGTTTCCTCCTTGTCGAGATCCGGCCGCCACTCGAGGATCCGCAGGTTGTTGATCTCGTGATCGCAAACGCGGGCGGTTTCGTAGCAGAGCGCCCGGGCGGCCTCGATGGCGATCTGCATGTCGGTGACCATCTCGGCCACGGCCGGCAGCCGCTCGATCGGCCCGCCGAACTGCCGCCGGGTGTGGGCGTACGTGCGGGCCAAGCGGTAGGCGGCCTCGGCGACCCCCAACGATTGCGACGCGATCCCGACCCGGGCGCCGTTCATCAACGCCAGCACATAGGTGATCAGTCCCCGCTGACGCTCCCCGATCAGCCGCGCCGGCGTCTGGTCAAAAACCAGCTCGCAGGTGGGCGACCCGTGGATTCCCAGCTTGTCTTCCAAATGCCGCACCCGGACCTTTTCCGATCGTTCCGTGATGAACAGGCTCAAGCCCCGGCCGTCGGTGATCTCCGGCTCGCTTCGGGCCAGCACCAGGAGGATCTCTCCGCAGCCGTTGGTGATGAAACGCTTCACGCCGTCGAGGTACCAGTCGCCCTTCTCGTCCTGGTAGGCCCGAAGCCGAACCGCCTGGAGATCGCTCCCGGCGTCGGGCTCGGTGAGCACCATGGCGCCGGTCACGTCGCCCCGGGCGAACCGGGGAAGCACCTCGTTCTTGATCTCCTCGCTGGCAAAGGCGTGCACCGTGTCGGCAATGCCCTGCAAACCGAACATGTTCATGAACGACGCATCGGCCCGGCTGACGATCTCCGTGGCCATCGCGTAGATCAGGCAGGGGCAATTCAAGCCGCCGTATTTTCTCGGCAGCGTGAAGCCCATCAGGTCGGCCTGCGACATCCGATCGAGGTTCTCCTGCACCAAGGGGTGGAGCGTCACCGTGCCGTTGTCGTTAAGCGTGTTGCCCTCGCGGTCGACTCGCTCGGCGTTGGGCGCGATCGTCTCGGAGGCGATCTGTCCGACGATATCGAGAGCCTGCCGGTAGTTGTCGACCGCGTCGGCCTCGTCGACCGGCGCGTAGTCGGCGTCGCCGTCGCGGGCGTTGGCTTCCTGCAGCCCGGCCAACTCCTCGATATCAATGTGCTCGAAGAGGAACTGGATGTCCTGGTTGTCGAGAAAGTAGTTCCCCACGGACAAACTCCCGCTTGTGTTTGTTTCAGTTTCACCCCGCCGGTTGCGCCGGCGCACTGCATCGCATGGCCGTTGCGCCCAGGATCGGCACGGGTCCCCTGCAACCGTTGGGACAGCAGTTGCACTGCTGCCCCGTCCCGGAGCCGAAGGTGCGGCAGTACAACTGCCGCACCAACCTTCAAGCTACGTTTTCCTTCCTCAATGCCGCTCTCTCAGCGCCTTGATCATCATCGGGATGACCTGGTTCAGATCGCCGACGATCCCGTAATGGGCAACGGAGAGGATCGGGGCGTCGGGGTCTTTCGAGATCGCAACGATCTTGGCCGACTCCTCCATCCCCGCCCGGTGCTGGATCGCCCCGCTGATCCCGGCGGCGATGTAGAGCGCCGGACGCACCGTGGTCCCGGTCTGCCCGACCTGGTGCTCCTTGCCGATGAAACCGCCGTCGACCGCGGCCCGGCTGGCGCCCACGGCCCCGCCAATCACCCCGGCCAGTTCGTAGATCAGGCGGAAGTTCTCCTTGCTCCCCACGCCCGCGCCTCCGGCGACGATCACCCGGGCACCCTTGAGATTGACGGTGCGCGGCTCGATGTGCCGCTCGATCAGTTTCAGCGCCAAGTGGCTTTCGTCAATCTCCACCTGCTCGGTAACCACCTGCCCTTTGCGCAAATCGTCGGGTTCCAGAAGCGGCATCACGCCTTCGCGCACCGTGGCCATCTGGGGCCACTGGTCGAAATTGACGATCGTGGCGATGATGTTCCCGCCAAAGGCGGGCCGCACCTGCAACAGCAGGTTCTCGTGGAGCGTTTCCGTCCTCGGCTCCTTGACGTCGCTGATTTCCAGGTCGGTGCAGTCGGCCGTCATCCCCGCGCGGAGCGTGGAGGCGACGCGGGGCGCCAGGTCGCGGCCCAGTGCCGTTGCCCCGTACATCACGATCTGGGGCTTGTGCTTCTCGATCAGCGTGACGAGCACCCGGGCGTACGATCCCGTCTGGTAATGCGCCAGACGCTCGTCTTCCACCAGGTAGACGTTGTCGGCGCCGTGGGCGATCAACCGCTTGGGGAGCCCGTCGAGGCTCGACCCCGGCAACAACTTGGTTAGTTGGT
>JBDRTC010001056.1:0-6928 GCA_043824335.1 Planctomycetota bacterium
CCAATCGCTCAAACCGCCGTAAATGTTCTCCAGAATGATTATTCCCATGTCCACCATCGTCCAGATGTCGATTACGATCCCCGCCAGCGACATGATATTGGCGTCCACGCCAAACACCTTCATGGCGATGAACGACATCAAGACGGCCATCGGCAAGGTGATGGCGATGATGATGCTGGCCCGCACGTGCAGCAGGAACAAGACGATCACGGCGATCGTGATTATCAGCTCATGTCCCAAGGCATCTGACAGCGTGGCGATCGTCTCGTCGATCAAGACCGTGCGGTCGTAGACGGCGTGGATTTTGATTCCGTCCAGCTCGGACTCCAGGGCCGCGACCTTTGCCTTCACGCGCTCGACGACCTCGCGCGGATTCTCGCGGTACCGCATTACGACTACACCGCCGACCGCTTCCTGCCCGTTGAAGTCGAGTGCCCCGCGGCGAAACGAGGGGCCGATTTGAACTTGGGCCAAATCGCGAACACGGACCGGAATTCCATCGCGGGTGAGCACGACCGTGTCTTCGATTTGTTTCAACGTTTCCGAGAGCGACTTTCCCGAGCCGATGAATCCCTTGCCACGGACGAGGAACTCCATACCGCTGACTTCGACCGTCTTCGCACCAACGTCGATGTTCGACGCTTTCACCGCGTCGATGATTTTGCTGAGCGGGATATTGTGGTATCGCAGCTTGTCGGGATCGACTTCGATTTGATACTGTCGCACGTAGCCGCCGATCGAAGCCACCTCGGCCACGCCTTCCACGGACTGCAAGGCGTACTTGACAAAGAAATCCTGCTTCGACCGCAGTTCGGCCAGGTCCATCCCTTCCGGCGGTTCGAGCACGTAGTAGTAAATCTGCCCCAGCGCCGTTGCGTCGGGTGCGAGCACCGGCGTGACACCGTCGGGCAGGATGTTCGAGACGGTCGTCAGTTGCTCGGCAACGCGGGAACGTGCCCAATAGAAATCAACTTCGTCGCCGAACGTGACCTGCACGAAGCTGAAACCGAACATGCTCTTGCCGCGCACGCTTTTCGCGCCGGGCACTGCCTGCAGGGCAATCGAGAGCGGATAGGTGATCTGGTCTTCCATGTCCTTCGGCGACCGGCCCATCCATTCGACGAGCACGATCACCTGGTTCTCGCCCACGTTCGGAATCGCGTCTAACGGAACCTTCTGTGTCGAGTACCAGCCGTAGGCAAACACCACGACGATCCCCACCAGGACGACCAACCGCTCGCGGATGCAGAAATCGAGTATCTTGTTGATCATCGGACGGGCTCCTTGGGCAGATTCGCAAGATACTTCTCGGGCTCGGCCAGCAATCTCTTCTCGCAACCCTTGCAGCAGAGGAAGATCGGCCGGCCGTTCACGTCGACCTTCGGCGGCGCGCCCATTGAGCCGAGTGGCAGCTTGGTTACGGGACAGATTTGCTGGCTTTCCGCCAGGGCCCGGTCGTCGGCCGAGAGCTTGGAGAGCGCGGCAACAAGCTCAGCCGATTGGGCCTCGTCCGTTTTGCTCCTGGGTTCGGCCTTCGTCGGGTCAATGAGCGAAGGGTTGCCGGCGAGCTGCATCTGCGAGTCGATCAGGAAGTTGCCGGAGCAGGCAACTTGCTCGCCTTCCATCACACCTTCGAAGATGGCGATCTCGTCGCCGCTGGTCGGACCGAGGACGACAGAGCGGATCTCGAAGCGGCCAGGCTCGGTTTCGACGTAAACAACGCTGCTCTGCCCCGCCATCAACACGGCGTTGCGGGGGACGACCAATGCCCGACCGCCCTCGGTCGGCTCGCTGGTGAAGTCGAAGCGAGCCGCGGGCACCAGTTCCACGCCGCACACGCGGCAATTGCCGGCCGACGACTCGATTACGTGTGGATGCCGTGGGCTGATCCACTTGTTGGCCAGTTCAGGGTCGTACACTTTGTCGCAGGGGCCGCCGGACCCGTTCAAGGCGACCGCAATGGTCGCTTTGGCGTAATCGCCGACTCGCAAAAGGCCCTCTTCGTTCGGCATCACGACACGTACCCCGACCGTCCGGGTCTTGGGTTCGACGGTCGGGTCGATGAACGCCACGCGGCCCGTAAACTTCTGCCCGGGTAACGACTGGACTTCCGCCTCCACCTTCTGCCCATAGCGGATCGCCGAGACGTCCTCGGGAAACAGCTCCAGCATGAGCCAGACCGTCGACAGGTCCGCCAGGCGGCAGATGGGCTGCCCCGTCTTAACGTACTGGCCTTCCACCGCAAGCTTCTCGATGACCGTGCCGCTGATCGGCGCGCAGAGGTGCATGCGGCTCTCGGCTTTGCCCGCCCGTTCGAGCTGTTCGATCTGAGACACGGTCATCCCAAACTCGATCAGACGTTCCCGTGCGCTGTCGTACAGGTCGCCGCCGGTGTGGCCGGTCCGTCGCAGCGTGGACGATTGGGCCTGCTCTCGCGCCTGCTTTGCCACAAGGAGCTCAACCTGGCTGGAGTACAGCCGCGGTGAATACAGCAACGCCAAATGGTCGCCTTTCTCGACGACCACTCCGGTGTAGTCGGCGTAGAGGCGGTCGAGCCGGCCGTCGACGTAGGCCGCGATCGTTTTTTGTGTCCCTTCGTCGTAGCTCAGCTCGCCGATCGCCCGGATCCTGCGAACAAGCGGGATCGCCTTCACCGCCACGGTGCGGATGTTCGCCACGCGGCGGGCAGCCGGATCGACCTGGATCGACCGCGCGTCGGTGTTGTCGCCGCCCGACGCCGCCGGCACCAGCTCCATGGCGCAGACCGGACACCGCCCGGGCTCGGTTTGCGGGGGTGTACACATCATCGGACAGATGTACCGGACGTTCTCGGCGCCGGCTGAAGCGTGCCCGTTGCCACCTCCTTCTCCGCTTCCGCCCCCTGCGGAGATCCAACCGAGTTTCTGCGCCGCTCCCAAGGCCACGATCACGAGCACGCCGGCCGCCAGGAACAGCAGGGGGCTTACGACGAGCTTGATCCACCAACGAAACGATTCCCTGCGCGATGGCGTGGGAGGAACGGCGTCCGCGGGTTGGGACGGCCCCGGACTTGCTTTGTCCTCAGCCGGCGGGTCCGCCGGGAGGGGGTTCTCTTCGGACATAAGTTCGATTTCCTTTTGTCGTGGGCATCGGCCTTCGCTGGCCGTGCCGGCAAGCGGTTGGAGCGAAGCGCGGGGGATACCCGGCTCGCAGCAATGGCGCCGGTGAGTGCGGAGTGCGTTCGTACTGGAAAGCGCGCACTGTCCCCGTGGCAAGGGCGAATCAGAGTTGGAAGCGGCAGAGCAAGGCGCAGCGATCCGAGCCGGCGACAAGAACGGTCGCCTGCTCCTCCTGCTCCGCCTCGTCAGGATGGCCACATTCCATGCAGAAGATGACCAGCGGCCCCGTGGCTTGGTCGCTGGACCGACTGCGGTTCTCCGGAGGAATCTGTTGGGGCTGCGGCGACGAGTCGTCTTGCTTGCACTGGCAAGCGTCGCTGGAACAGCAACACGCCGGCGCAGTGCCAAAGTCCGCTCGCCGACAGCAAGAGTGCGCCGGAGCGGACGACTCAGACGGTCGCTGCGCCCTCTGGCGGCAGGAGCAGCGTTTGGGTGGCTGACGGGGCGCCCGGTGTGCGTCGGCTGTGCGTCTAGACGGGGCAGCGCAATAGCAAAAACCGCCCGGGAGCCCCTGCAGGGACACCAGAACAGCCAGAAGCCAAGCAAATGCTCGCGATCTTGCCCGCGTCTGATACACAAGCCACCTGTGGACCGTCTGCAACGATTAGTGCGTACTAAACGTGGTCACGTTGCCTAATCGGCAATCTTGGACCCACACTTGACAGAAATAATCAGTATCCCGATGTTGATTATTGACATTACTATCAGCATATTGTCCGTTTTCCCCGCGATGAGGTCAAGCGTAATCAACTCCGTACCGTACGGCGGTGCGACGGAACGAGTTCATCCCCCCGGATGGGCGGAAGCCCACTCTGTTCAGTCGCCTGCCCAAAGCTATGTTATGGAAGGATCGTTCAGGCCGGCATGAGCGCGCTCCTACGTGTCGAGCAGCGGCCGTCTCTGACCCCCCTCGATTGAAGGGGGATGGTGGCCGTTCCGGAAATGGAAGGGCTGGAGCCAAAATGTCCGAAGACGCGGGCGCCAAGAAATCCGAGGCGACGTCGCGAAGAAATGCGGTTCCCCCCGCATCTGATACTGATGGGAACCGCAACAACGAGGCGGTTGCGGAAATCGTCGCCGGTTGCCGGCTGGCCGTCCGTGCTGTGTTATCCAGGCGGATCGGCGGCTCGTGGCCTCTTGGAAGGCCAATCGGCGGCAGCTCGCTGTTGTCGGAGCACGCGACCTTGACGAAATCACGGACCTGATAACGCATCTCCAAACCGGCCCTCCG
The DNA here is from genome assembly GCA_043824335.1 of Planctomycetota bacterium. GTDB lineage: Bacteria > Planctomycetota > Planctomycetia > Pirellulales > Thermoguttaceae > JBDRTC01. The sequence goes on from JBDRTC010001056.1 coordinate 4,390, forward strand.
GAGGCGTAAGGACCGGCACTGGAAATGTGATGCTCCACGGTGACTGCGACTGGGGCCATGAATTCGGCGGGCAAAGGAAAGGGTTCGGCACAATGAAGAATCTACTGAAGTCCCGATGGGCTCAGGATTCAGTCGCTCGGCATTGGGGCAAGCTGCTTGCGATACAGGCACTCCTGCTCGTGGGCCTGGGTTACGCCTTGGCCGTCACGATGGGCGGCTCGGACAAGACGGAATCCGTGTCAGCGGCCACGTCGATCGAGGCAACGAAGGCAGCCGAAGGCCCCACGATGTGGACCTGCTCGATGCATCCGCAAATCCGGCAGCCCAATCCGGGGGACTGTCCGATCTGTGCGATGCCCTTGATCCCGGTGGCCAAGACGTCGGGCGGCCTGCGAACGCTGACGGTCAGCCCGGAGGCCCGGGCGTTGATGAGCATCGAGACCTCACCCGTTGAGCGAAGATACGTTACGCACGCGATCCGAATGGTCGGCAAGGTCGATTACGACGAGACCAAGCTGGGTTACATCACCGCGTGGGTTTCGGGCCGACTGGATCGCCTCTACGTCGACTACACGGGCGTCGAGGTGAGGGAAGGCGATCACATGGTCTACATCTACAGCGAGGAACTCTACTCGGCGCAGCAAGAGTTGATCCAAGCGGTGAAGTATGCCGGCGAGCGTGTCCGTTCATCGGACGTTGCCGGGGTGAACCTCGTTGAAGCGGTCCGGGAGAAGCTGCGGCTTCTGGGGCTGACCGAGGAGCAGATTCAGGAGATCGAAAAGCAGAGCAAGCCGTCCGACCATTTGACGATCTACGCCCCAGTGAGCGGAATCGTGATTGAGAAGCTAAGGCAGGAAGGCGAGCGAGTGAAGCTGGGCGACCGGATCTACACCATTGCCGACTTGAACCTCGTCTGGGTGCATCTGGACGCCTACGAATCAGACCTGCCTTGGATTCGATACGGGCAGGACGTCACGATTACCACGGAATCCTATCCGGGCGAGGAGTTCCACGGACCTATCGCCTTCATCCAGCCGGTACTCAACGACAAAACCCGGACTGTAAAGGTCCGCGTCAACGTGCCCAATGCGGAGGGGAAGTTAAAACCGGAAATGTTTGTCCACGCGACGGTTCGCCCGAGGGTCGCCGCTGGCGGGCGCGTGATGGACCTATCATTGGCAGGCAAGTGGGTCAGCCCCATGCACCCCGAGATCGTCAAAGACGAACCCGGCGAGTGCGACATTTGCGGGATGCCATTAGTGCGTGCGGAATCGCTCGGCTACGTGACACCGGAAACCGACGAACGAAAGCCGCCGCTGGTCGTTCCCTACTCAGCGGTCCTCCCGACCGGCACGCGAGCGGTGGTCTACGTCGAATTGCCGAGCATGCCGTCTTTCGCAGAACCGGCCTTCCAAACGCTATCGGCGATTGTTGAGGAGGGCAACCTCCAGAAGATCCGGGAAGCTTTGGGGACATACGGGGAAATGCTGGACCGCCCGTATGACCAGCCGGGAACCGACTACGCCAAACGTCTCTGGAATGCCTACGCAGACCGGCTCGGCCAATATGCACTGAGCGGGCAGCGCGCCGGGACTGCGCAAGAGGCCGAACAGGCGCTGGCGCAGATCGAAGCCGCGATGACCGGTCTCCGTGAGCAGTTTTCCCAGCCGGGGCAGCCGACGTTCGAGGGCCGTGAAATCGTCTTGGGGCCGCGGGCCGGCGATTACCAGCTTGTTCGCCGTGGACTGGAGGAGGGCGAACTGGTGGTCACGCAAGGCAACTTCAAGATCGACTCCGAGATCCAAATCCAGGCCAAGCCCAGCATGATGACGCCCGAAGGCGGCGGTGCCGGCGACCAACATGCCGGTCACACGATGACGCTGCCCGCCGAATTTCGTGAAGGCATCCAAAGCGTCGAAGCTGCATACGAGGAAGTGAGCGAAGCCGTCCAAGACGCCGACCTTGACGGAACTACCGGGGCGTTCCATGCGTTCGGGGACGCACTTGCGGCGGTGGACGGCAACCAGCTCACGGGCCACCCGCGGATTCTATGGAAGGAGTTCGCCATGCTGCTGGGCAACGACGCGGTCGAGGGCCGCGAAGCGGAGCAGGTGGGAGAGGCCGACCGCGTGTATCTGTTGTTGAAGGGGCACATGCGGCGTATGCGCGAACAGTTGCGCATCACGCCCGAGCAGGAACGTCAGGTCGAGCGCATCGTAGCGGCCCCTGAGTTCCAGTCCGAATTGGCTCGGATATGGGAAGAGTATTTGGCGATCCAACGGGCGCTTGCTGCGGACAAATTCCCGAGTTCTCAGCAGGCGTTGGCCCGATTCGAGTCTGCGCTCGGGACTGTGAATGACAAGGCGTTGACGGGGCGCGCCCAAGAAGTGTGGGACAAAGAGCGGGCCAACCTCACGAAGCTGATCGATGGCCTGCGGGATGCCCGGGATATTAAAGCGATGCGGACTGGATTCTCCCCGCTTTCGCAAGAGATCGGAGTTCTGGCGAAGTCCTTCGGGTTCGGCGAGGCGGGCCCGGT
>JBDRTC010001057.1:0-11794 GCA_043824335.1 Planctomycetota bacterium
TGGCTCTCGCCGAGCATGAACAGACAATCTTCCTTCAAGGGGGAAGGCGGCGCCCGCTTGACACCGTCCTTGAATCGCTCGGCCGCTTCCTTGTACTGCCCGTCGCGGAACAGCGTTTCGCCTTCGTTGTACAGCGCCCGGGCGACCGCCTCGTTCGGGCCATAGCCGGCCATTTCCTTGGCGGCGGCCAGGACGTTCGACGGATAGAAGTCGCTCAGCCCGAGGCCGTCGTCGTCGTCCACGTCGGGCTTGAAGTCGCGTGCCTGGGCCGCCAGATCTTCGCGCGAAGTCGATTCGAGGTAGGAGGCGGCCGTCACGTCGTCCGGCGCATCCCCAGACGGGTCGCCTCCGCCCGTACGCTGCATCCGTCCCGTGACGCGGTCGTAGGTCCAGCCGCCGCTGGCCTCATCGCCCGTTGAGGCGCCGAGCCCGGCCGGCTCGGGGGCCTTGGCCGTGCTGCGGCAACCGGCGCCGAGACCCAAAAGGCAGGCCATGGCCACGGCGACTCTCAATCCGTGAACTGACATCCGGGACGTCCTTGTCCGTGCGTAGTGCGAGGCGTAACCGCCCGTTCAGAAAAAGTCAGGAGGAGAGCATGCTCAAGTATCGGTGCATGCGAGGCTTTCGTCCCAACAAGTTGTACAAGAAACGATTCAACAGGCCGCGGATCTCGCCACGGCAGCCGCCGTCGATCTCCAGCCGACGCCACGTCGGACCCTCCGGATCGGCCAGTTGCCGCATTGCCCGAAGTGCGCCCGCGCTGGCCCAGACCAACTGAGGCTTCCCTTTCACGCATTGGGGGCACAATACCCCGCCGTGTTGGTGGCCGAAAGCCACACGACCGGTCATCGGCACCTTCGCACTGCAATCGACGCACGTCTCCAGCGAAGGCAAATGTCCCAAGAACCTCAACGCGACAAGCTCGAATCGCAGCACCCGGTTGGCCACCGGTTCCCCGGCCGACAGGGCCAGGAGGCTCTCGTCGGCCAGGTCGAACAACTCCGGATGGGGGTCGTAGTCGTCGGTCAGTTCGCTTAACAGCTCGGCGACGTAATAGCCGGCGTACAGGCTCGACAGGTTCCGGCCGGCCGGTCGAAACCGCCTGAGGAGCTTGGACTCGGTGATCAGGTCGAGGGCTTCGGACGATTTGCGGAGGAAGACTATTCGACAGAGGGCCAAGAGGTCAATAGCAGACTCGAAGGGGCCCTTGAGCCGCCTCGCTCCCTTCGCCAAAGCCCGCACCTTACCGAACTCCCGCGTAAAGAGCGTCACAACGAGGCTGCTCTCCATGAACTCGACGGTGCGGAGCACGATGGCGGTGGCTTTTTCAGCAGGCACAGCGGTCAATACGTTTCCACTTCCCACCGCTCCGCGCCAGGTCGACCAGGAGCGTGGTGTCCAAGCAAGCCACTAGCGCCGCCTTTCCGAAGGCTCGTGTCGTTTGCCCACGTGCTCCTCGACGGCACAAATCGCCTTTCGGCTCATCGAGAGCTTCCGCAGTTTCTCTCCATACGCCTCGACGTCGAGAGGCGTCTGGATCGTCCGCTTGATCGTCTGGCTGAACGATTCATGGTCGCGCTTGACCGACTTGAGCCGCTGGTAGGCCTCCAAGTCCAAAGTAATCGTTTTGGTCGTCATTGACGTTACTCCGATCTTTCGTGTACGTGCATGTACACATATTCTGACCAATCATGCCGCTCGGGTCAACTCAGAATACCGCCCACCGGCACCATCCTGCCTGACTTACGCCCTCTCAACCTCGGCAGCGGCTACGCGGTTTCCCGTATGGGTCGGTCGAGGACTTCGATCCGCACGCGTTCGATGCGGCGGCGGGTGGCCTCGATGACCGTGAGGCGGACGTTCTTGCGGACCAACTCTTCGCCGACGGCTGGGACGTGCCCCAACTCGCTGAAGACAAAGCCGCCGATCGTGTCGAAGTCGCCGTCGTCGGGAAGTTTTAGGGCGAGTCGCTCGTTGATCTCGTCGATGTGGACCTTGCCCAAGGCTTCGGCGGTTCGGTGGTCGATCTCTCGAATGTCTTCGACGGCCTCCTTGTCCGACTCGTCGATGATCTCGCCGACGATCTCTTCGAGCACGTCTTCCATGCTCACCAGCCCGGAGACGCCGCCGTACTCGTCGAGCACCACGACCATGTGGTTTCTCGTCTCTTGGAACTCCTGCAAGAGCACGTCGACGGGCTTGGTTTCGGGCACGAAGCAAGGCTGCCGCAGCAGAGAGGTCCACGGGGCGCGTGGCTCATCGCCGCTCTTGGCCAACTCGGGTAAAAGGTCCTTGGAGTAGAGGATGCCGATGATGTCGTCGCGGTTCTTTTCGTAGACCGGGATTCGGGTGTGCCGGACCAGGACCACGAACTGGAGCATCTCCTCCCACGAAAACGCGCACGGCATCGAGACCATGTCGGTTCGCGGCGTCATGATCTCCGAGACGACGACGTCGCTCAGCTCGATCACGCCCTCGATCATTTCCCGGGCATCTTCCTCGAGCAGTCCCTCGCGGAGCCCTTCGGTGACGATGGTGCGGATCTCGTCCTCGAACGACTCTTCGTCGGGCACCTCGGGCACGCGGCCCGCCACGCGGTGGAGCACGGTATCGACGAAGCGGGCTCCAAGGGCCAACGGGGCGAGCAGCACGCCCACCGCCCGCCAGAACGGCCAGGTGAGATACAGGAACGGCTCGGCCCAAAGGCGGGCCACCGCGGGAGGACTCCAGATCTCGACCGCCAGGAGCGTCGGGGCGCCCACGGCGAGGGTGGCCACCAACGGCATCCAACTTGCGGGCCCGTCGGTATCGAGGCCCAGGAAGACCCAGAACGCGGCGGAGGTCAAAAGGGCCGCGGTGGCAATCACTTGCAGCGTCTCGGCGGCCAGGCCAGCCTCGTCGTGTTGTCGGAGGATCTGGCCGAGCAAGGGGATCGCGTCTCGGCGACGGCAAATCTCTTCCAACTCGTGGCGTGAGAACTCCGCCAGCGACCTCGCCCCGGTCGCCGCAAGGCAAGTCAGCACCAGGCCGGCCACGGCCAGCCAGAAGACCACGTCGGCAATCACGGGACCACAGTTCCTCCACGAGAGGCGTCGGCCGCTTGGGCCGAAGGGGCGTTGCGGCTCTTCTCGGCTTGCTCCTCATACCGCGGCTGGAGTCCGAATCGAGCCAGGTATTCACGTTCCCGGTTGCGCATGGCGGTGCGCTGGTCTGGCGTGCGATCGTCCAAGCCCACCAGGTGCAACACGCCGTGGATCACGTAGAGCAGCAGTTCGTCGGCCGGCGTCCAGCCGAAGCGAGAGGCTGCCCGCCGGGCCGTGTCGGCACTGACGACGATCTCACCCTCGAGAAACCGCTCGGAGCGCTCCAGGACGAAGCTCAAGACGTCGGTCGCCTCGTCGTGGTTGAGGAATTCGCGGTTCAATCGGTGGATCGTCGGGTCGTCGAGAACGGCGAGGCTGATTTGGGCCTCGGGAATCGAGGCGTCGTCGAGGATCATGCGCACGGCGCTAGAGAGCCGATTTTCGTCGACCGGAAGGCTCGTTTGCTCGTTGGTGACCTCGATCGCAATCACTGGGAAATCGTGAGTGAAATTTGGTTCACGCGGTTCTCTGGTCGGGGTACTTGACGCGGCCGTGATAGTTGGCGATCAGGGACTTGATTACGGATTGTTCCACGGCGCGGAGTTCCGGGAGGGTGAGGCCGCTCTCGTCGAACTGGCCGTCCTGAAGCCTCCTCTCGGCCATTTCGCGGACCGTGCTCTCGATCCGCGCGGGGGCGGGATCGAACAGGGCACGGCAAGCGCCTTCGGCGACATCGGCCAGCATGAGCACGCCGGCCTCTTTGGTCTGCGGCTTCGGCCCGGGATAGCGATAGGTGCTCTGGTCGACTTCGCTTCCGTTGGGGTCCGCGCGGCTTTGTTCGTTGGCACGCCCGAAAAAATACTCCACCAGGGTGGTGCCGTGATGTTGCTGGATCAGGTTGACGATCGCGTCGGGGAGCTTGTGCTGGCGGGCCAGGTCGGCGCCGTCTTTGACGTGGGCGACGATCACCAGGGTGCTCATCGCCGGGACAAGCCCTTCGTGGCGGTTGTCGCCGGGCGGCTGGTTCTCGATGAAGTAGATCGGTTTGAGCGCCTTGCCGATGTCGTGGAAATATGCCCCCACGCGGGCCAACTGCCCCCAGGCGCCGATTGTCTCGGCGGCGGCCTCGGCGATGGACCCGACGATGATCGAATGGTTGTACGTGCCCGGGGCCCGGCGAACCAACTCCTGCAATAAGGGGTGGGACACGTCTCCCAACTCCAGCAGGCTGATGTCGGTGAGCACTCCGAACAGCCGCTCGATAAAAAACAAAAGCCCGGTCATCAGGAACCCGGCGGAGAAGGTCCAGAGGGCCGAGAGCCCCGCCGCTTCGAGCAGTGCCCAGCCGACCGGCTGGTTGTCGAGCACTGCCACGCCGATGGTGAGCAGGAAGGCGGCCAGGCCGGCGAACGCAGCCACCTGGATCAGCTTGCTGCGGTTGCGGATGCGGCCTAACTGGAGAATGGCGGTGGCCGCCACGCCCATCAAAACCAAGAACGGTCCCAGACCGTGTCCGAAACTGTACCCAAGACCGAGCACGAGGATCATCGAGACCACGCCGCAAAGCAGAAGAGCAAGCTCTCGGCGATACGCGATCGCCACGGTCTGGCCGAACAGCAAGAGGGGAATGATTTCCGTCTGCCACGGGTACGTCGCCGCCCAGCGGGAGAGCGCCACGGTGAGGACAACCAGGGCCGACATCAAGGCCAGTCGCGGGACGTTCCCCAGCAGATGCCGTCGGCGGTTGTAAAGATAAACCGCGCAGAGGGCGAACAGGGCCAGAATGATCGAGATCACCGCTACGGCGCGGGCGAGCATTCGAGTCCACGGGCGCTGGGCGATCCACTCTTCGTGCTCGGCTCGCAGCGTGCGGACTTGCGCCACCCGAAGCGACACTCCCGCCTCGGCCAACGTTTGGCCGGCCTTGTAGTGGACGACAACCTCTTCGACGGGTTCCTCGACCGCCGTTGCGCCGGAGATCTCGAACGGCACGCGGGCGACGATATCGTGCGAGGGCGTGTAATCCCTGTGGTGCACAAACGGGGGATGCCAGCCGCGAATCACGACACAGAGCACAATGGCCGTCAGCACACACAACCCGATCCGCAACCAGACGTCGCGCTCGTGCAGGTGCAGCCACGCACGTCTCCACTTGCCGGGCGGCAACTCCATCGCGGCAACGCGTTCGGATCGTGTTCTCTTTTGACCGCCTGTGGCCATAGTGCGATTCGAGGGGTCTAACTCGCCTTTTTCAACGGGCTGCTAACGCCGCTTGTTTCTCTTGGGAGATCGTTCATACGCGTCGACAATCGCCTGGACCAGCGGGTGCCTCACGATGTCGGCGCGCGTCAATTCCACGGCCGTGAAGCCCTTGATTCCTCGCAATCGCGCCAGCCCGTCGATCATGCCGCTGCGGGTCTGGGGAGGCAGGTCGACCTGGGTCGTGTCGCCGCAAACCACGATTCTCGAGCCGTGGCCCATTCGCGTCAAGAACATCCTCATTTGGGCGACGGTCGTGTTCTGCCCCTCGTCGAGGATGATGAACGCCTGGTTGAGCGTGCGGCCGCGCATGTAGGCCAGTGGAATGACCTCGATCAGATCCTCCTCGGTAAAGCGACGGATCGTCTCGGGCTCCATCATTTCCCGCAGGGCGTCCAAGAGCGGACGCAAGTAGGGATTGATCTTGGCCTGCAGGTCGCCGGGCAGGTAGCCCAGGCTTTCTCCCGCCTCGACGGCCGGGCGCACCAGCACGATCTTGCCGATCCGCTCGGCCTTCAGCCAACCCACGGCCATGGCCACGGCCAGATACGTCTTCCCGGTGCCCGCCGGCCCCGCCGAAAAGGTGAGGTCGCTCTCGCGCATCGCCGTAACGTACCTGGCCTGGCCGACGGTGCGGGGCCGGATCTGGCGGCTGGTGTAAACGTCGATCGGGGGGATGGTGCCGTGTGTTCCGCCGGCCTCGACCTCCGCGAGGGCTCGCGTCACGTCGTCCGGGGCCAAAGACCCGTGGCGATTAGCCTGGGCTTGGAGCAACTCCAGGACCTCCGTGGCCCGAACGACGGCGCTCTCGTCCCCTTCCACGTGAATTCGGCCGTCACGAGCCGAGATGCTCACGCCCAATGCGTCGCGGATTTGCCGCAGATGCTGATCGCAGGCGCCGAACAGGACCAAGAGCGTCTGGGAGCCGACCACCGAAATGGTTGTTTCACTCATCAAAACCCGTGCCAGCGCCCTGGCCGATGTAACCCAACAGGAAAAGCCTCCCCCGATACTCTAACTATAGCTGAGCTCAGCCAAGACGCTCAGAAATCGTCTAGCCCGGCGATGTAGGTGTTGCAGTGTGGGCAGATGTGGATCCCCGCAACGATTTCCTGATGGCAATGAGGACAGCTCTTCTTGGGCGGTGCCGGTCCCCCCGCCATGGTTCCCGATTCGCCTTGCGGCGAGGTTTGCCCCTCGAGGCCACGTGGGGCATCGGCAGCAGCCAAGTCCGAGACGTCATCGACGCTTCGCGCGGCTTTGTTCGGGTCGTACTTTCCCAGGATGCTCAAAATGGCATCCTCGGAAAGCTGATCCTCCGACGGCTTCGGGACCTTGATCCGGGACTTGCACACGGGACAAAGCCCCGTCTTTCCGGCATAGTCATCCGAAACCTTGAGCACGTGCCCGTTCGGACAAACGACCTGGATCGACATGGAGAGTCCCTCCGAGCGGCCCGGCCCCGAATCGGATGCCTGGTCTACCACATAATCGCTACGGTAACCGCCTCCCCTTCTCCGTTTCTCGATCCGAAGAGACCGGGACGACCACTCGGTCGAACGCGCGATACTCTGCCGGGCGCAGCTTGTCGCCTTCCACGGGAGCCACCAGACGAATTCGACGCGAACTCCCCCCGTCCACAGGCACCCGGTCCCTCCTACATATGATAGTTTCGCCACCTCCCGCTGGAAAGCTCTCCTTGCCAGTTTTTTTGGCGGAGAGAGCCTTGTCAAAACTGGCCGTTTTCGAGCGCATCGATCAGGTAACCAAGCGGAAGGCCCAGCAAGCGCAGGCGGCCGGTGCAGCCAGAAGTGCCGAGTCGAGGATGTCCAACACCCCCCCAAACCCGGGGACCCAATTGCTGGAGTCCTTTTGCTGGACGTCCCGCTTGATGAGCGATTCGGCCAGATCGCCGACCATGCCAGTGATGCCGACCAGGAGGCCGAACAGGAGCCACCCCCACGACGTGCCCGAAGCCTCCCCCTCTATCGAAGTGCCCTGGAAGAGCCAGTGGAGTTCCTCGAACGCAGGAAGCCAGTGGAACGTGGCCCAGGCCCCCAGGCAGGCGAACACCATTGCGCCGATCGCGCCCTCGACCGTCTTGCCGGGGCTCAGCCCGGGGGCCATCTTGCTCCGCCCGATGAGCCGGCCGACCGTGTACGCCCCCGTGTCTCCCATCTTGACGACGATCAAGGTCGACACCAGCGCACCCATGCCCCAAACGAGGTACAGTTTCACGAGAAAGCTGAGCAGGAAGCCAACGTAGGTGATCGCAAACACGGCCGCGGCCACGTTGATCGTCACTCCCCCGGGGTGCTTGAAACGGTACATCTCGGCCGCGAAGGCCATCAACACCCCGACCGCCAGGGCCACCAACGTCCAGTCGCTTGCGGCCGCCGATGAGATCAAGGCGAGGTACCGCGAATCTTCCGGCAGCTTGTCGTCGAACTTGACCGAAAGCGGTGCTACCCAGCAGGACGTGACCACCAAGAGACTGCCGCAGTACACGACCCAGGGAACCGGACGCATCCCACCGGCCGCGGCCAGGTGAAGCACCTCGCGGCTGGCCAACACCACAAGGACAACCAGCACGGGAAACAGCGCGATTCCCGGGATCTCGGTCAGGCCGTGGAGCAAGTCGTCCAGCCAACAGAGGACCAACAAGCCTCCGACAATCAGAACCCCAAAAGCTAGTCGCCAGCGCAGCATTCATCCATCCTTCCTTAGTCCCCCGAAGCGTCGGTCGCGGGCGGCGAAGTCGCGGAGGGCCAGGTGGAGTTGTCGTTCGTCGAATTCGGGCCAGCAGGCCTCGGTCACCCAGATCTCGGCATAGCTGATCTGCCATAAGAGGAAGTTGCTCACGCGCATCTCCCCGGCCGTGCGGATCAACAGGTCGGGGTCCTGCATCCCGGCCGTATAGAGATGGGCGCTGAGCGTCTCTTCGGTCAGCTCGTCCGGGCGCAGCTCGCCCGCTGCCACTTTCTTGGCAATCCGGCGAATCCCGTCGATCAATTCCGATCGGGCGCCGTAGTTGATGGCCAGGCAGAGACGCAGCCCCGCGTTGTCGCGCGTGATGGCAACCGTCTTGTCCATTTCCCGCAGCGCTTCTTCGGGGATGCCTTCCCGGCGCCCGATCACGCTGACGCGAATCCCCTGCTCCATGATCGTCGTGCGTTCCTCGATCATGTATTGTTCCAGGAGGTGCATGAGGAAATCGAGTTCCCGCCGGGGACGTTTCCAGTTTTCGCTGGAAAGGCAGTAGAGGGTCAGTTGCTCGATCCCCAGCCGGGTACATTCCTCGGTGGTGCGGCGGACGCTGGCCACGCCGCGACGATGCCCTTCGATCCGCGGCAGCCCCTGCCGCTCGGCCCAGCGCCCGTTGCCGTCCATGATCACCGCGATGTGCCGCGGCCGTTTTTCGACCGGCACCTGGTCGATCTCGCCGACAATCGTGGCGGACTGCTTGGACATCACGTCGCTTCGCGGTGACTGAAACTGTGAACTGGACGTCTGCAAAATGCCGGGTTGCGCCTACTCATGGAAGCGTCAGCCGTTAGTCGGTCACTTCCCGGCAAAGATCGTTTGCTCCCGGCCGGGCCCCACTGAAGCGATCTCCATGGGACGGGCAACCAACGCGCTGATCCGGTCGAGGTAGCCTCGCGCATTCTTCGGCAAATCCTTCAAGCGGCGGACCTCCGTGATTTCCTGCTGCCAACCGGGCAACGTTTCGTAGATCGGCACTACCCGGCGAACGTCGTCCACGTGGCTGGGAAAATCGGTGATCCGGCGGCCGTTGAGTTCGTACGCGACACAGATTTTCAACTCGGGCAGCCGGCTGAGCACGTCCAGGAGCATCACGGCCAACACGTCGACGCCGCTGAGCCGAGCGGTGTATCGGGCCGCCACCGCGTCGAACCATCCGCAGCGCCGGGGCCGCTTGGTCACCGTGCCGTATTCGTTGCCGCGATCGCGGATGTGCTCGCCCGTCTCGTTGTCCTGCTCGGTGGGGAAGGGGCCGCCGCCGACTCGGGTCGTATAGGCCTTGAGGATGCCGATCACTTTCGTCACGTACCGGCCGGGCACGCCGGAGCCGGCCGAGACGCCCACTCCCGAACTGTTGCTGCTGGTGACAAAGGGGAAGGTGCCGTGATCCACGTCCAAAAGCGCCCCCTGGGCTCCCTCGAACAGGATCTTCTTTCCGGCCTCGACCGCGTTGAGCAGGTAGGAGGTCGTATCGGCCACGAACGGCTCGAGCCGCTCGGCGTAACCGCGGTACAGGTCGAAAATCTCGGCCGCGTTGAGATCCCCCTCGCCCCCCGCCCCGTTCAGGCAGGCCAGCATCTGGTTCTTGGCCTGGGTGATTTCCTCGATCCGGGCGCGGAGGCCGTCACGGTACAGGTCGCCAACCCGGACGGCAAAGGAGCGACCCACCTTGTCGCGATAGCACGGCCCGATCCCCCGAAGCGTGGTGCCGATGGCCTCGCCGCCCGTGGAACGCTTCTCCAAGAGGGAATCCTCGCGGAAGTGCCAGGGGAAGATCACGTGGGCCCGGTCGCTGAGCATCAGATTCCTGCCGATGGCGACCCCCCTGGCCGAAAGCGCGTCGATCTCGTCCAGGATGCCCGCGGGGTTGATCACCACGCCGCCGGCAACCACGCACTGGACGTGGCTGCGGAAGATCCCACTGGGAATGAGCGAGAGCTTGTAGGTCTGGTTGCCGAAGACGACCGTGTGCCCCGCGTTGGCCCCCCCTTGATAGCGGACCACGATCTCGTGCGACTCGGTCAACAGATCGACGATCTTCCCCTTCGCCTCATCCCCCCACTGCAAACCGATCACACACGTGGCGCCCACTGCTTCGTCCCTCACCTGCCTTAGACAATGACTCCGGATTACCCGCGTCAATCCTTCTCAAACGAATCACTTTAACATGCCCGCGGGAAAAGCGTCAAGAAGCGGCCAGAGCACCGGCAAATCACGCGGTCGCAGGATTTCCCGCGCACCTGCAAGAAAATTGGGCCAGGGAACTCCCCGGTCGAGCGAGTCGACCTGGAGAGTCCCTGGCCCGGATGTAGCGCAAAAAACGCTACGGTACCTGTACTTGTGCCGGGCGAACACCGGCGAGGGGATTTACCCAAATCGGGGGATATTGAGCCACTGAAAGGATGCCTGACCAGGAGCAACGGATAGGAATCAACGGCACCAAATCCCCTCCTCGCCGCCGCAGAACACGGCCCTTGGAAAAACCCGGAGGTGGGGACCCGTGGTGCCACGAGTCTCCTCAAAATTCATTCTACCGGCATTTCGATTTTTTGGAAACCGCTCTTGCCCTGCAATCCGCCAGACCGCTGTTCCAAGGCAGCCCCGCAAGTTACCATTGTTGGGGGGCAACCTCCTTCTGTGCCGAGCGAACGGATTCCTTCGAGGGAATGCGTTGCCGAGTTCGAGTCTGCCTCGGAAAGGGGGCATGTGCCACTCACATTGCGTGTTAGCGTGAGATCGACCGCCGCGTACCTCCTGGCCGCGCTCGGCTTGGCGGCCTTGGTTTGGGCCGTCTCCTTCGGCACGCTCCCACCGGCCGACTTCACCTTTTCCAACGGCTCGGAAATCAAGACGGTCGATCCGGCGATCGTCACCGGGCAGCCGGAGGGGCGGATCGTGCGGGCCTTGTTTGAGGGGCTGTGCGTCTGGGACCCTCAAGACCTGACGCCGCGGCCCGGCGTTGCCCGCGCCTGGGAACTCTCGCCCGATAAGCAAACTTACACCTTTCACCTTCGCGACAGCGCGGCCTGGTCTGACGGCGCGCCGGTCGTGGCCGAGGATTTCGTCTGGTCCTTCCGCCGCTTCCTGCACCCCGACACGGGCGCTCAATATGCCTACGAGATGTGGTACGTGGTCGGAGCCGAGCAGTACACCAGCGGAAGCGTCGAGCCGGGGGACCCGGTGGAAATCGAGCTGGAGGAGAAGCCGCCCGGGGCGCTCCCCTTCGCGGCCGGCATCCTGTTGCGAGGCGAGCTTGTAGCGATTGAAGAATCTTCGGAGCCCCCTGTCTACGTCACGAAGACCGACGGGCGCACGCGACGCTTTCAAAAAGGCGCCCGCCTCCCAGGCACGGAAGACTACCGGTGGCTGCTCTACGACTTCGAGTCGGTCGGCATCCGGGCCCTCGATCGACACACGCTGGAAATCCGCCTCAAACACCCGGTGCCGTACTTCTCCAACCTGATGGGCTTCTACCCGATGTTTCCGGTCAACCGCAGGTGCGTCGAAACACACGGGTATCCGGCCTGGACCAAGGCGGAGAACATCGTCACCAACGGCCCGTTTCTCTTGAAATTCCGCCGCATCCGCGATCGCATCCGCCTGGTGAAGAACCCGCACTACTGGGACCGCGACAACGTGCGCTTGGAAGTGATCGACGCCTTGGCCGTCGAGTCGTACCCGACGAACCT